>CAXUEN010000043.1:0-11532 GCA_964249945.1 uncultured Caulobacteraceae bacterium
GGTGCTGGCGCCTGGGCAGGCGGCCGCCAGCGACACCGTGCCCGCTCCGGCCGTCGCGCCCGTGGCGCCGACGCCGCCCCGCCCGGTCTTCGTGGTGGTTCCGGCCACTCACCCGGTCGTCCAGGCCTGCGACAGGCCTTTCCCGAAGACGAACATCACCCTGGGAAGCAGGAGCTTCGACCGCAGGCTCGCCGACGCGCTTAAAGGCGGCGCTCCTGTGCTGGTGGACGTGGCGGACCCCTACGATCCGGCCGGGGAGCCGCCGCCCGCCCTATCGCCCTGGCTGTCGGCGGCCAAGGCGGGCGGGGGCGCGGTCACGGTCACGCCCTACTGCACCGGTGGCCGCGGCATCGTCCGGGACTGGGTGGAGGACGTGGTCGGCCGCATCTCCGGCCGTATCTATCGGCCTGCGCGCAACTACGACGTGGTCATCTATGCCGACGCGGCGCGGCGGAAGGTGACCCAGGTCCAGTTCAGGCCCAAATCGTCGACGGCCTCCTCCACCGTCGCCACCAACTGAGCCGATGCCGCGCAGGCCGACCTTGTGGGCGTCACGCCTGATCGCCCTCGCTGTCCTGGCGCTGGGTTGGCTGGCGGTCGCTACGGCGGTGCAGGCCCGGGAGCCGCGCTTCGCCCTGGTGATCGCCAACGGGGCCTACCAGAACTTCGACCATCTGGCCGCCACCTCCGACGATGGCGACAAGGTGGCTGCAGCGCTCGCGGCCGTGGGCTTCGTCGGCGCCTCGGGCGCACCCTTGCAGGCCCGGCGCGACCTGACGCGCGACGCCATGGTCAAGGCGGTCGCCGACCTGCAGGCTAAGTTGGCGACCGCAGGGCCGGACGCGTTCGGGGTGGTCTACTTCTCCGGTCATGGCGCGGCGCTCGGCAGTTACGGCGACGTAGTGATGCTGCCGGTGGACGCCGGGAACGACCTAGGTCCCGACGCGGCGGCGCTCAGCCGCGCCACCCTGACCCGCAGCCTGGTGAATTCCGGCGGCAAGACCACGCTGATCGTGCTCGACATGTGCCGAAGCGTCCTTCGCGAGCCCCCCGCCCCGGCGTCGACCGCAGCGGCGGCCTCTGGGGGGCCGGAGGCGCCGGACGCCTCCGCCCCTATCGGGTCCAAGGGCTTGCGCCGCCTGACCCGCGCGGGCGAGCCGCTGAAGAGCGGCCAGGGTTTCCTGGTCGCCTTCTCCACCAGCCCGGACCAGGTGGCCTTCGACACCGGGGAGTTCTCCAAGGTGTTCGCCGAAGAGATCAGGCGGCCGGGACAGACTATCGCCGACGCCCTGAAGCGCGTCTCCGACCGGGTGGCGCTCACCCCGACCTCCACCGGCGCCTACCAGAAGCCGACTTTCGACTACGGGCTGCAGGGGGCCGCGCCTTGCTTCGTCAGCTGCAATCCGACCGAGGGCGGCGACCGCTTCTTCGACTGCGCCAACTGCCCCTACATGCGCGCGGTGCCGGCGGGGGAGGCCCTGCTCGGCTCGCCGCTCACGGAGCCTGGCCGAGACCGCGACGAGCCGGCTCCCACCCTGACCAAGCTGCCCAAGCCGTTCGCGCTCGGCGTCTACACGGTGACTGTGGCCGAGTGGCGGGCCTGCGTCCGCGACAAGGCCTGCGCGGCGCTCCCGACCTGGGTCAAGGAGAACCCCAACCCGCTGATCCCGGCCACCCACATCAGCTACCAGGACGCCCAGGCCTTCCTCGCCTGGATCTCCGTGCAGTCCGGGCGACCCTATCGCCTGCCGACCCAGGCCGAGTGGGAATACGCCGCGCGCGCAGGCGCCCCGACCGCCTTCGCCTTCGGCGACGACATTACGCCGAGCCTTGCCAACTACGACCACACCGCCAGCTACCGCAACTCGCCGACCGCGCCCTACCGCGGCTATCCGGAGGCGGTGAACGGCTACCCGCCAAACGCCTTCGGTCTGTATCAGATGCAGGGCAACGTCTGGGAGTGGACCGACGGTTGCGCGGACGCCAGCTGCCGGCTGCACGTGGTGCGCGGCGGCTCCTTCTCCAGCACGCCGCGAGAGCTGCGCGCCGCCAACCGCTTCGACCTGCCCGCGGACAAGCGCCGCGACGACGTGGGGCTCCGGGTCGCCCGCGACCTGGCCTCCGACGAGGCCGGCGGATGAGACCCGATCGACAAGGATAGGCAACGACGGGGGCGTCGTTCACGTGGGGGGCTGACTTGAAGCGGATTCTGATCGCCTTGGCCGGCGTCTTGGCGCCTTTGCTGATGATCTCCGTATCGGCGCGCGCGCAGACGATCGATCCCAACGGTTACTTGGTGACGCCCACACCGGCGCCGGCCAATGGCCTGCTCTGCTACAACGGCATGGTCTACGGCTTCGCCGGCATGCAGGGGACGCTCTTCGTCTACGCCCCTGGCGGCAGCAGCTGCGCCGGCGGCGCGACGGACGAGCGCAACCCGGGCCGAGGCATCGTCGGCAGCCCGAACAGCGTGCAGTACCTCTCCCAGCGGACCGCCCTGGACCTGGAGTCGGTGGACGTGGAGGGCGACGACCGCTTCACCGACTCGGGCGATTCTGACACGGTCGGAGGCGCGGGGACCTACTGGAAGGCCTCCGGCCAGGACGGCGAGCGCCTGGAGGGGCGCTACGAGCGCAACTGGCGTCCCTTCGAGGGCAGCCGCACCCGCGCCATCGTCAACGCGCCCCTGCAGCTGAACGTGGATAACAGCGGCAGCCTGAACGTCGGCGGCCTGCTCCAGGGCGGGTTGGAGATCCCGGTGAAGCCGAACTGGTCGGTCACCCCCCGGGCCGGGATCGGCGGCTCGATCGGCGGCCGCTACGCGGGCGCGGACGGGGTGCTGGGCGACCTCTCGCTCGGCAGCCGCTACCGCTTCCCGCAGGTCTCGCGCGGCGACCTCGTGATCGGCAACATGATCGCTTACACGGGCGAGAGCGGCTACGGCGACCAGAACGCCATCCTGCGCAACGGGATAGCCTACCAGTGGCCGTTGAAGCAGATGATGTTCGGTCGCCAGGTCTCCGCCCGCATCAGCTACGTCAACACCTGGATCACCGGCAACGCCGTGCCCTATCGCGACTACAACGAGCTGGCGGTGAACTTCGGCGTGCGCATGCGTGAGCAGGACGTGAGAAGCCGGTTCGAGCTGCTGCGCATCGGCCTGCTCTACACCAACGCGGAGAACTACAACGCCATCACCCTGACAGCGGGTTACCGCTTCTAGGCCTGAAAGGGAAAACCTCATGGCGTCGTTCAGGCCCGTGCTTCTGGCGGCTGTCCTCTCACTGGCCGCGGCTGCCTCCGTCGCCGCAGCGCCCGAGGCGCCGACCGCCGCCGAAATGGCCGCCCGCATGGGGAGCGCCATTCCGCTGGACCATGCCGCCTACGCCGCGCTGAAGAAGGTGCGCCGTCACCGGGCCTGGCTGCCGGTGAGCGTGGACCTTACCGCGCGCTTTCCTAAACCTGGCGACCAGCTGTTCCAGGGCGCCTGCACCGCCTGGGCGACCGGCTATGCGGCGCGCTCGTTCCTGTCCTCCTCCGAACTCGGCCGCGCGCCGCAGACGCCGGACGAGATCGTCAGCCCGGAATACATCTACAACCGCATCCGCCCCGGCGGCCTGCAGACCTGCATGACCGCGGGCAAAGTTGCGGACGCGCTCGACCTGCTCACCACCGAAGGCGCGGCGACCCTGGCCGAGTTCCCCTACAGCATGAGCGCCTGCCACCGGCCCCCGCCGGATGCGCTCAAGACCCAGGCGGCTCGCTGGCGCATCCGCGCCTGGCGCGCGGTCGACCATGAAGTCCCCGACGACTGGCGCACGCCCATCAACCTGGACGACGTGAAGGGCCAGCTCGCCCAGGGCCTGCCGGTGATCTTCACCATGCCGGTCCCCCCGGACTTCTTCAAGAAGACGGGCGACGCCGCCTACCGGCACACGCCGACGGCCTCGGACACCGCCTTCCACGCCATGGCGCTGGTGGGCTACGACGATAACCGCCAGGCGATCCGGCTGATCAACTCGTGGGGCCCGGACTGGGGCGACCACGGCTACGCCTGGATCGACTACGCCACCTTCAAGGCCATGGCCACCGAGGCCTACGTCATCGAGCCGCTCGGGACGCCGGGTGGGACCCCCATCAGTCCCCTGGCCCAGGCGGTCGCCGCCCGCGCCGACGCCGCCGGCGATCCCGATACGGCGCTGGCGGCGCTGCTGTCCAGCCCCGGCTGCGGCCAGATCGTGGTCGGCCATGAGGGTGGTCACCGGACGGCCACGGGCTTCCTCGGCAGCGAGACCGATCTGACCTTCCTTAAGTCGCACGCCCTGACCATCGACCCGGCGCTGGACTGGCGGGTGGAGCTTCGCCGGTGGCCCCAGTGCGAGGCCGACCTGACCCTGCAGAAGACGGTGGAGGCCAGCCCGGTCCGGCTCGCCATCGGCGACGCTGCGGGCGTTCCCGGCCGGACGGACCCGGCGGCCCTGCACCAGGGCCAGCTCTTCTCCATCGACGTGGAGACCACCGCCAGCCTGCCCTTCGTGCACGTCATCTACCTGCAGGCCGACGGCTCCGCGGTGGAACTCTACCGCGCCGCGCCGCCAGCGGGACCGGACGGACGTCGCCGCGCGGTGATCGGCGCCGACGGCAAGGCCGCCACGCGGTTCCAGGTCACCGCGCCCTACGGGGACGAGATGGTGATCGCCCTGGCGGGGACAGGACCGCTGTTCGACGACCGCCTGGGCTCGCAAGTCACCGAGCGGCAGTTCTTGACCATGCTTCGCACGCGGCTGGTTCAGGCCAGACACGACAACACGCCCATTTCAGGCGCCATCGTACGTATTCATACCACTGACTGACAAAGCTTTCGTCGGTTATTCGCCAGGCCGCCCGTTCTACGCCATTATACCTACGGCCCTTGACAATGACCGCTGCTTGGAGCCGCAGCGTTCCCTGCCCCATGACCCGTCATCCTCGAGCTTGTCCCGAAGATTAGGGCCGGCCTCGCGCAGAGCGCCTGCGACGCTGAAAGCCCCGGCAGTGGAACGCTCGATCCTCGGGACAAGCCCGAGAATGACGTACGCCCTGACAGCTTCTACGCTCGCCGGGCGCGCTACGTCTTCCGGAAGGGTCGTCTGAGCGAGATCACCTTCTCGACGTCGCCAAACGCGTTCGACGCCATGGTGGCGCGGATCGACGCCCAGATGGGCCCGGCGAAGGCGACGACGTGGGACACGGCCCGCATCCTGGAGCTCACCCTGCTCCGGGCGCGCACGCGCTGGACAGGTCCGGCCGGCACGGTCACCCTGACCGACCCAGCGGCCGACAGCGGCCTAATGGCGCTGGACTACGCCGCGCCGGAGCCGCACCCGTTGGCGACTGGGGGGCTTCAAGGCTCAGCGGCGCGGCGCTCGAACGCCCAGCCGTCTGGATAGCGTGTCGAGTCCGGCGGCGACGTTCGAACGGTCGCAAGCTTAGACGATAGCCATTGCGGGCGCGCGCGGCGCGCTCTTCACCTCGGAGAAAGAGCGCCTGTCCACCACCGCCTCGACTTGCGGCCGTGGCCGACTGTCAATTGGTTGTGCCGACAGCCCTTAAAGCGCAACGCCGCAGCGGCCGGCCATAACCGATGTGGGCGGCATGGCGCGAGCCTGTCGCAGCTCGCTGGACAAGCGGCGTTGCGCGCCAGGCGAGAGGCCGCCGCCCTGCGCAGCCTGTAGCTCACGAGCGTCACGAGCGACGCGGCGGAAGGCGCGGCACTTCTGTTCGCCCTCCGACGTCATGTGTTCTTGCAGATGGTAAGGCGCCGCAGAGACATGGGAGGTCATCGACGCTGCGATCAGCCAGCCAAGATCTACACCGGCCGTCTTCACCCTCGTGTTGCAAGCCATGTCTGAGGTCTCCGGGTTTGATGATCTGCCGGACTTGAAACCTGGACTGACGCCGGCGCGCCATGCTGAACACGAACTTCGCCCAGGAAAGAAAGCCGAACCGGCGCCTTTTTGAAAGCCATTTCGCCGGTCCACGATGGTGCGCGCAGGCTGCTGCTTTCGACTGCGCCCCGGTATAGGAGCCATCCCGACAGAGCCCCGTCGCCCCAGCGGGAGCCGCCGTCGACTGCGCCGGGGGCGGCAGGTTCGCTGTACCGTTCACATCCGCCAGGCACATCTCAGAAAAGCGTGGCGACGCCCTTCCGGGAAGCTGCTCGCCCTGAGCGCCGCCCACCGGTCCTCGCAACGGTGCGCCTGCTCGCGGGCCGTGACCGAAGGGCCGCGAACCGTGACGGGCTGAAGCCGGGTAGGCGCCGCCAGTGCGGAAGCTTGCCCGACGACAAGGGCGATGACGGGAATCGCAAGCACCGAAACGCGTGTGTCAGACTTTTACCGCCAACCTCCGGCTCCAAGAAACATCGTGCGCCTTCACCGTTCATCGCCGCTACATCATCCTGCCGCGCAGGTTGAAGAGGATGACGAGCGTTCCCGAGACCATCAGCGCGATGATGAGCGATGAGAACAGGATGAGCTGGAGGTCGTGACGCGCGGACCTCTTCAGGCTGATGTGCAGGAAGAAGCGGAAGTGCACGACCATCTGCACCAGGGCCAGGGCCAGGACGATGGCGAAGATCACGCTGGCGGGGAAGGACGGCCAGTGCACCGCGGCGAAGGCGGCGGCGGTCAGCGCCAGCGCCAGGACGTAGCCGATGGCGTAGGAGGCGGTCTCGCGGGCGCGTTCGCTCATCGGATCAGGCCCTCCAGATAGACCACGCTGAAGATCGCGATCCAGACCACGTCCAGGAAGTGCCAGAAGAGGCCAAGCCTCAGGATGTTGAGCTTGACCCGGTCGTCGAGGCCAAGGGTGAGCACCTGCGCCATCATCACGATAAGCCACAGGCTCCCGGCCATGACGTGCAGCCCGTGCAGCGGGACCAGCGAGAAGAAGGAAGACAGGAAGCCGCTCCGGGTCGGGTAGGCCTGATCGCCGAACATGGTGGCGAAGTCGTGCAGCTCCAGGCCGAGGAAGCTCAGGCCCAGCGCCAGGGTCAGCCCCATCCAGCCCAACAGCACGGGCTTGGCCACGCCGTACTTCATGGCGGTCGAAGCCATGCCGAAGGTGAAGCTGCTGGTCAGCAGCACCAGGGTCTCCAGGAAGGCCGGGCCTATCTTGTATTCGGCTGCAGGGGTGGGGCCGCCCGCCGTGGCGGCGACCATGGTCCCGTAGGTGGCGAACAGCAGGGCGAAGATCACCGCGTCGCTCATCAGGAAGACCCAGAAGCCGAACACGGCCGCCTCCGCCTTGGTGGGCGTCAGCTCGTCGGAGGCCCCGAGGTTCAGGCCGGCGTGGCGGAGTTCGGGGCCCTTCACGCGCCGACCTCGGCCACGCCGTGGTTGGCGCGGGTGGTCTCGAGCTCGCGCGGGATCGGGGGCGTGGTGTGCACGGCTGCCAGCCATCGCTGGTGCGCCGCCTCGACCGTGGCGATGGGGATGGTGCGCTCCACGTCGCGGGCGAAGCTGCGGGCGATCACCGAGCCGATGACGACGAGCAAACCGAGCGCCGCCAGCCACCACATGTGCCAGACCAGCGCGAAGCCGACCACCGCGCCGGAGACGCCAATGAGCGGGCCAAGCAGGCTCTCGCGCGGGACCTCGATGGCCTCGTAGCGGTCGGGCGGGGTGTAGATGTCGCCGCGGCGCTTGCCGTCGTAGAAGGGGTCGCGGCCCCCGACCTTGGGGATGACGGCGAAGTTGTACTCCGGCGGCGGGGCGGAGGTGAACCACTCCAGCCCCCGCCCGTCCCAGGGGTCGCCGGCGAAGACGCGGTTCTGGGCGCGGTGGCGAATGCTGACCCAGAGCTGCAGGAAGAGCGCGCTCAGCCCGCCCAGCAGCACCAGGGCGCCGACGGCCGCCACGTAGAGCCAGGGCCGGAACGACGGCTCGAACACCTCCTGCGTGCGGCGCGCCATGCCCGACGCGCCCAGCACATAGAGGGGCATGAAGGCCAGGTAGAAGCCGACCACCCAGCAGCCGAGCGCCACCCGGCCCCATGGCTCCTCCAGCCTGAAGCCGAAGGCCTTGGGGAACCAGTAGGTATAGCCAGCCAGCATGCCGTAGAGCAGGCCCGGGATCAGCATGTTGTGGAAGTGGGCGACCAGGAACAGCGTGTTGTGGACCAGGAAGTCCAGCGGCGGCATAGCCAGGATGATGCCGGTGAAGCCCCCGATGACGAAGGTCATCATGAAGGCGATGGAGTAGAGCATGGGCACGGTGAAGCGAACCTGGCCCCGGAACATGGTCAGGATCCAGTCGTAGATCTTCACGCCCGTCGGAATGCCGATGCACATGGTGGCGATGCCCAACGCCGAGTTGATGTTGGCGTTCTGCCCCATGGTGAAGAAGTGGTGCACCCAGACGGTGAACGACAGTATGGCGATGGCCATGGTCGCCAGCACCAGCGAGACGTAGCCGTAGAGTTCCTTGGACGAGAAGGTCGAGACCACCTCCGAATAGACGCCGAACGCCGGCAAGACCAGGATGTAGACCTCAGGGTGGCCGAACAACCAGAACAGGTTGGCGTAGTTCATCATGTTCCCGCCGAGCTCGTTGGTGAACATGTGGAAGCCAAGATAGCGGTCCAGCGCCAGCAGCCCGGTGGCCACCGTCAGGGCCGGCATGGCGAAGATCATCAGGATGGCGGTGCACAGGCTCGTCCAGCAGAACAGCGGCATGCGCAGCATCTTCATCCCGGGCGCGCGCAGCTTGTAGATGGTGCAGGCGATGTTGATGCCCGCCAGCGTCGAGCTGATGGAGCCGAGCGTGACCGTCCAGATCCAGTAGTCAGGGCCGACGTCGGGGCTGAAGCCCAGCTCGGTATAGGGGGGATAGCCGCTCCACCCGCCGGTGGAGAACCGCCCGATCACCAGGGAGACCATCATCAGCCCCGCGGCCCCTCCGGTCAGCCACAGCGCTACCGAGTTGGCCCAGGGGAAGGCCATGTCGCGGGCGCCGATCTGCAGCGGCATGATGTAGTTGATCATGCCGGTCAGGAACGGCATGGCCATGAGGAAGACCATGATCGAGCCGTGGGTGCTGAACAGCTGGCCGAAGTGGTCGGCGGAGAGGAAGCCCGGGCTGTTGATCGCCGAGGCCTGCTGCATGCGCATCAGCACCGCCTCGATGAGGGCGCGGCTTAGCATGACGAAGGCGATCACGATGTACATGATCCCGATCTTCTTGTGGTCCAGGCTGGTCAGCCAGTCGCTCCACAAGGGCTTCCAGAGCTTGTAGCGGGTGAGCAGCACCACCGCGACGACTGCGCCGATGATGACCAGGGAGGCGGCGAAGGCGCCGATGATTTCGCTGGCGGTGGGGTCCTCCCACGCGCGCACGAATGGCAGGGCATGCCAGTCGAACCGGCCGAGTACCGCGGGCCAGATGCCTTGCGTGGGGCTCATGGACCGTCCTGCGGATGAGGATGGGCGGCGCCGCCGGACTGGCTCACGATGTGGGCGTAGAGCCCCGGCGGCGAGGTGGAGAAGACCAGCGGCCTGGCCTGCACCGAACGGGCGGAGAGCGACTGGTAGGCCGCCGCGTCGAGCGGCGGCCCGGACGCGCGCACATTCTCGACCCAGCGGGCGTAGTCCGCGGGCGTGCGAGCCACGACGTCGAACTTGTCCTTCTGAAAGCCTTTGCCGTTGTACTGGGTGTCTTCGCCGAGATAGACGCCCGGCCGGTCAGCTTCGAAGTTGAGTTGGGTCGACATGCCGGCCATGGCGTAAATCTGGCCGGCGAGCCGGGGCAGCAGCAGCGACTGCATCACCGTACCGCTGGTCAGGTCCAGGTGGACGGGCCGGCCCGCGGGCACGTCGAGTTCGTTCACCGTGGCGATGTGCTCGTCGGGGTAGATGAACAGCCACTTCCAATCCAGCGCCACCGCCTGGACCCGCACCGGCGGCTCCGCGCCTTTCAGCCTCGTGTAGGGGTCGAGCTTGTGGGTGTCGGTCCACAGGATCACCGCGAGCGCGATGACGATGCCGCTCGGCGGCAGCCAGATGAAGGCTTCCAGCGGCCAGGAGAAGGCCCACTTGGGCCGGTAGGCGTCATGCTTGTTGGCCAGCCGGTAGTGCCAGGCGATGGTGGGCGTGAGGATCAGCACCGGCCCCACCACGAACACCAGCACGCAGCAGACCACGATGAACAGGTGGCGCTCTCCGGCCGCCACCGGTCCCGCCGGGTTCAGGAAGCCGTGGCTCAGCGCGCCGCACCCGCCGAGCAGGACGGGGGTCGTTGCAAAGGCCGCCGTCAGAACCGTCCGGCGGAGACGGCGTGTCACAGGCTGAGCAGCCCCTCGGGGATGCCGTGGATGAGGGCGGAGCCGGCGTTGTCGTGGGCCAGGGTCTTGTACAGCTTGCCGACGTCGCGCAGCGTGCGGTCGAGCTTGCAGAGGCCGTTCGGCGTGACCTTGCCTTCGATCCTGGTGATCTGGATGCCCCAGTCGATCTGGTCGGTGAGGCTGAACCAGGTGTAGCCCACCACCGGGATGCCCTCCTCGCGCAGGTGATGGGCCTGGCTCCAGGTCTGCATCAGCCAGTCGCAGTTCTTGCCGTCGCCGCTGTCCAGGAAGTTGGTCTCGGTCATCATCAACGGGCGGGAATAGCGCCTGTAGTAGTCCCGCGCGATCGCATGCCAGCCCAGCATCTGGCCAGGGCTGGCGGTGGAGCCATCCGCCTTGATCACCTTCTCGTTGGCGCCGTAATAGTCCATGCCCATGACACAGTGAGAGGCGACGCCTCGCCCGTGCTCCACGAACCAGCCGAGGTCCTGTTCGCTGAGGCCGTTGTTGAGCACGAACCGCTGCACCTTCCCGTTCAGCGCCCGGCCGTACAGGTGGTCGAAGGTGAGGAAGCGCAGTTCGTTGTGGAAGTCGGCCTTTTCCTGCACGTCGGGTGACAGCGGCACGAAGGCCTCGGCCACTTCGCTCTGGATGAAGACGGCGTCGGGGCGGCGCTTCAGGATCTCCGGGATGGCGAGCAGGGTGGCGCGGCACATGTTGGCGTAGGCGGTGATCATGGCCCGGTTGCTCGTGCCCTGCTCGTTCCAGCCGCCCTCCTTGCCGCTGAAGCGCGAGCAGACCAGCATCTCGTTGACCGGCGTGTAGTACTTGATCCACGGATAGCGCTCGGCGAAGGCCGCGCAATAGTCCGCGAAGTGCTTGGGCCAGTCGGTGTTCTGGAAGCCGCCCACCCAGTCCGGCAGGCCGAAGTGGCAGAGGTCGGCGATGGGGATCAGCCCCTTGTCCCACATAACCGGCAGCACCTCGTCGGCGAAGTCCCAGCTGTACTGGCCGGGGCCGAGATGCATCTTGTAGTAGGGCAGGCCATAGCGGACGTAGCGGGCGCCGATCTCGACGCAGAGGTCGAAGTCTTCGCGCCAGTGCTCGTAGTGGCCGGTCTCCTCCAGCTCGTCGCGCCGACGGCCGCCCTGGACGGTTGGAGGCTGTGTGAAAACCTGTTGATCTGCTATTCTGCGGCTGCTTCGCGGGGGC
>CAXUEN010000044.1:0-1484 GCA_964249945.1 uncultured Caulobacteraceae bacterium
GAACCTTAGCCCTGGCGGCAGCGGTCTGGGCGGAGGGGGCGGTGGGCGAGCGGGCATCTTGGTCCCTTGTGCGAACGCAGCGGAAAGCGCCGGCGCGACGCCTTGTCATTAGAGCGAGCCATGGCCGCAGAGATCAAGCGCTTTGCGCCCCGACCCTGCAATCCCACCGTCAGGGCGGAGCTTCCGCCGGGTCCCCAAGGTCGTCCAGACGCAGCGCCTCGGCGCCGGCAGGCGTGATCTTCCACCCCTCCCGGCTGCGTTCGGCCAGGCCCAGGTCGGTGAGGGCGCGGGCGTCGGAGATGTTGATCCAGTCGACGTCGCCGCCCGCCTGCTTGCTCGCCAGGTTGCGGAGCGCGGCGGCCTGGCCCGGAGAGAGGCCCAACTAGTGGCCGCCGGTGGGCGGACCCGCCGCCGTTCGCCGCGTGGAGGTCCGCTCCAGCTGCTGGGTGACCCGCTCCAGCTGGCCGGAGAGATCGCCGACATCGGCCTGGAGCTGGGCGCAGCGCGCCTTGAGATAGTCGTTCTCCCGCCGCATGCGCTGGGCCTCCTCGTCGGTCATGTCCTGCCTTCCGCGCGGATGACGGCCCGCAGCAGCAGGGCGCGCCGGAGCGGCAGTCCGGGCGCGCGCAGCTCGCGCTGGGCGCCCTCCACCACCCGGCCACGATGACGGCCGCCCAGGGCCCAGGCCTCGGCCCGGACCTCATGCGGCGGCGTCCAGCGGGAACTCACCCGCGCCAGCAGGCGGGCGAAGACCGACACCATGGTGCTCAGCTCCGCTTGGTGCCCTTCAAGCCCAAGATGTCGGGAAGTCGCGGATGCGGGGAGGACCCGGTGGAGCGGGGATCGGTCAGCACGGCGGCCGGCCTGTGCGACAGGATCTGGGGGCGGGACATGTCGTCCTTTCGCGTCGACGCCAGCCGCTCGGCGCGAGGGATCATCGACGCGAGCCTTGTACTGCAGCGCCGCGGCGAAAGCTCGAACCAAAGTTAACCCGTCCGGGCCTTCACCGGGCGGGCTCCGCCTGGTCCCACGCCCTGGTTCGGCGCGCCCTGGCTTTGCTGCGGTGCAGCATCCATATGACGGAAGGGTGCGAGGGTTTGAACGATGGCCAGCTTGGGCGAGACAGTGGCGGCCCTGGCGGCCCATCGATGGACGGGGAACGCCGCCTCGGCCGAAGATCTGCAGGAGGTCGCAGCCTTCGGGGACAATCCGGGCGGTTTGCGCATGCTCGTCCACGCGCCGGCCACCCGTTCGTCCCGGGCGCCGCTCGTGGTCGTGCTGCACGGCTGCACCCAGACCGCGGCCGCCTACGCCCACGGTGCGGGCTGGAGCGAGCTGGCGGACAGGTGCGGCTTCGTGCTGCTTTGCCCCGAGCAGACCCGGACCAACAACCCGAATCTCTGCTTCAACTGGTTCCAGCCGGCTGACATGCGCCGCGGCGAAAGCTCGAACCAAAGTTAACCCGTCCGGGCCTTCACCGGGCG
>CAXUEN010000044.1:1494-11419 GCA_964249945.1 uncultured Caulobacteraceae bacterium
GGCGGGGGGGAGGCCGCCTCGATCCACGCCATGGTGCGCCGGGCCGTCGCCGACTACGACCTGGACCCGCAGCGGGTCTTCGTGACCGGCCTGTCGGCGGGGGGCGCCATGGCCAACGCCCTGCTGGCCGCCTACCCCGAGACCTTCGCGGGCGGCGCCGTCCTCGCCGGCCTCCCCTACGGCGTGGCGTCCAACGTGCAGGAGGCGCTCGCCGCCATGCGGGGCGGACGAGCCCTGCCGCCTCGGGGGCCGGGCTCCGCGGTTCGCGCCGCCTCCAGCCACTCAGGCGCCTGGCCCCGCGTGTCCATCTGGCAAGGAGAGCAGGACACGACCGTGGCGCCCAGCGTGGCCGACGACCTGGTCCGCCAGTGGCTGGACGTGCACGGCCTTGAGGCGGCCGTCCCACCGTCTCCCGCTCCGGGACGGCGGCGGCGCACCGTCTGGCGCGACCGGCGCGGCCAGGCGGCTGTGGAGCTGCATCAGTTGAGCGGCATGGGCCACGGCGCGCCGCTGGGATGCGACCTGGCCGAAGGGTGCGGAAGCGCCGGACCCTACCTGCTGGAGGTCGGCGTCTCTTCCACCCTGGAGATCGCGCGCTCGTGGGGGCTGGTCCAGCCCGCCCACCTGCGTCGCGTCGCGCCTCGCGCCCAGATGGCCGAGGCCTCCGCCTCGCCTCGCACGTCACCCGCGGTCGCGGCGCCGCTCCGCGCCGCGACCGCGGAGATTGGCGGGGTCATCACCGACGCGCTACGCAGCGCTGGCCTGCTGAAGTAACCCCCCCACGCAAGATATCCGACCGCCTTGCACGCGGCCCGCCGCCGTGGTCATTTCGGCCCTAAGCGTGGATTGGGGACTGGAGCGCTGGGTTCGTGGACGGGACGGCGAATCGACAGCGCTTGAGTTCAGCGCTCCAACAGGTGGCCGCCGGCGACAAGGCGGCGCTGCAGCGCGTCTATGATCAGACCTCGGCGAAACTTTTCGGCATCTGCCTCCGTATCTTGGGCGACCGAAGCGAAGCCGAGGATGTGTTGCAGGACGTGTACGTCACCATCTGGAGACGGGCCGGATCGTTCGATCCGGAGCGCGGCGTCAGTCCCATCACCTGGCTGTCCGCGCTGACGCGGAACCGCGCCATCGACCAGCTGCGCGCCGGCAAGGGCCATCTCAATCGCCCGCTGGACGTGATCGCGGAGGCGCCGGATTCCTCGCCCCTCGCCAGCGAGGCGCTGGAGCGCGATCAGGCCCATCGCCAGCTGAGCGCGTGCCTGGGCGAACTCGAACCGGAACACGCCGGCTACATCCGCGCCGCCTTCTTCGACGGGCACACCTACGCCTCGCTCGCGGAAGCCGCCGGGGCGCCGCTCGGCACGATGAAGAGCTGGGTCCGCCGGGCCCTGCTGCGCCTGCGGACCTGCCTGGAACGATGAGCGAGCGGGGCCTCACCTCGGGCGATGACGCCGACCTGCTGGCGGCCGAGTACGCGCTTGGCGTGCTGGACGGTCCGGACAGGCTGGCGGCCGAGCGTCGGGCCGCCATCGATCCCGCCTTCGCCCGGGATGTCGAGGCCTGGCAGGGTCGGCTAGGTGCGCTGTCGGCCGAGGTCACGGACGCGCCGCCTCCGCCCCACGTCTGGGCTGGCGTCGCGCAGAGGCTGGATGGACCGGACAACGTCGTCGAGCTGCGACTGCGGCGCAGCCTCGGCCTATGGCGCGGCGCGGCCGCAGCCGCGGCGGCCATCGCGGCGGCCCTGGCTCTGGTGGTGGTCTGGCCGCATCCAGCGCCGGCGCCCGCGCCCGTACTGACGGCGCGGCTGGCGGCCACGGCCAGAGGGCCCACCGTGTTCGTGGCCTTCTACGATCCTGGCCGGAAGGCGATCGTGCTGACGCCGGCCTCGGTCAGCGCCGCGCACGACCGCTCGCCGGAGCTCTGGCTGATCCCGGCCGGCGGCAAGCCGATCGCGCTCGGCGTCGCGGCCTTCGAAAGCTCGGTCCAGCTGATCCCGGCGGCGAGTCTAGTGAGCGTGGGCAGCGGCACCCTGGCCGTCTCCGTGGAGCCCAAGGGCGGTTCGCCCACCGGCCAGCCGACGGGGCCGGTGATCGCGACGGGTCAGCTGACGAATCTGTAGAACCCCTGACAGCCTGATCTAAAGGCCAGAGGCTCCCCTCAGGGGGAGCTGTCGGCGACGCCGACTGAGGGGGTTCGCGACCCGGGACGCCGCGGTGCATCCCCCTCCCCGGGGAAGATCAGCCCTCAGGGGGCCGACAGCCCCAATTGGATCACGTCGGTGCGCCCGGTCCGGAAGCCGGCCTCGCAATAGCCGAGGTAGTAGCGCCACAGCCGGTCGAAGCGGACGTCGAAGCCCTGGGCGTGGACGGCGCCGATGCGCTCGCCATAGCGGCGACCCCACTCGGCCAGGGTGTCGGCGTAGTCCTGGCCGAAGCGGCGGACGCCGGTCCAGGCAAGGCCTGCGCGGTCGGTCTCCTGGTGCAGGCGCCGGTCGCTCGGCAGCATGCCGCCGGGGAAAATGTTGAGCTGGATGAAGTCCGGCCGGCGGCGATAGCCCTCAAAAAGATCCTCACGGATGGTGATGACCTGCAGCCCGGCGCGACCGCCCGGCGCCAGCAGCGAGGCGAGCTTGCGGAAGTAGGTCGGCCAGTAGGCCTCGCCCACCGCCTCGAACATCTCGATGGAGGCGATGCGCTCGTAGCGGCCCGCCAGGTCGCGATAGTCGCAGAGCCTCACCGCGACCCGCTCGCCCAGGCCTTCCCGCTGGATCATGCGGGCGGCGTAGTCGTGCTGGGTCCGGGACACGGTCACCGCGGTGACGTGGGCGCCATACTCCTCGGCGGCGAAGCGGGCGAAATCGCCCCAGCCGCAGCCGATCTCCAGCAGGCTCTGGCCCGACTGCAAGTCCATGGCGCGCGCCAGGGCGGCGTGCTTTGCGCGCTGGCCGACGGCGAGGTCGCGCCGCCCTCCCTCGAACGGGGCGCCCTCGAACAGGGCCGAGGAATAGTTCATGCCCGCGTCAAGCCAGAGCGCGTAGAAGTCGTCGCCCAGGTCGTAATGGGCGTGGATGTTGCGCCGGGAGCCCGACCGGCTGTTGCGGTTCAGGGCGTGGGAGACCGCGTTCACCGCCCGCATCATCGGATTGCCGGCGAGCAGGCGGGTGATGCGGTCGAAGTTGGCGGAGAAGGCGGTGAGCAGCTTCGCAAGGTCGGGGCTGTCCCACTCGCCGGCGATGTAGCTGTCGGCGAAGCCCACGTCGCCGCCGCCGAGCACCCGGCGCACGAAGCGCCCGTCATGGATGTCGAAGCGCACGTCCAGGCCCGGCTCCGCACCTTCGATCCGGTGGACAGCGCCGTCGGGCCCCATGACCGTGAGGCAGCCCTCGGTCCAGCCGTGCCGGAGCGCCGCGACCAGGGCGTTGACGCCGAAGGCGCGCATCAACCGCCTCGGCGCCGCGGCCACCGCATCCGGCTCGAGGGTCAGGCTGGCCACGCTCAGCGCCTCGACTTCGTGACGCCCTGGGTGATCGCCACCCCGGCCGCAGACGCCACGGCGCTGGCGAACGTCCCCCAGGCCATGTCGGCGGCGCTGACCTTGGTGGACCAGGTCTTCATCACCGCCTGGCAGGTCAGGTCATAGGCGCCATAGGCCACCAGCCCCAACACCGCGCCGGAGATGGCGGCCTTGACCCAGCCTTTGTCGAAATTAGGCGCGACGCAGAAGTAGATCAGCCCGGCCAGGTAGACGAGGTAGAACAGCACCGCCGGCGCCGCCCGGACCTTCTCCGCCAGCAGGGTCCCGATCTCGGGCCTGTAGAGAGTGGGGCCGACCAGGGCCAGCCACCCGCCGTCCATGGTGAGGAAGATCAGCCCGGTGACCACATAGGCGATGGCGAGCTTAGGCATCGGTTCCCTCCGCAACCTTGATGATCAGCGCGCCGTAGGCGCCAGGCGATAGTGGCTGACCCCCCACTCCCGACCGCCCGCATGGCCGAACAGGCCTGCGGTGGCTAGGAAGAACAGCCGCCAGCGCCGGGTCCAGAGCCTGGCGTCCGCGCCGTAGACGTCGCGGAGCACCTTCCCGATCTCGCCCGCATGCTCGTCGAAGTTCTTCAGCCAGTCCTCGGCGGTGCGGGAATAGTGCTCGCCGCTCCAGCGCCAGTCCTGCTCCAGGGTGAACAGGTCGCCGAACTGGCGCACCAGCGCGTGGCTCGGCATCAGGCCGCCGGTGAAGAAGTGCTGGGCGATCCAGTCGGCGGGGTCGTCGGCGTTGAAGCGGTAGGGCGTCGCACGGTGGCTGAACACGTGCAGGAAGAGCCGCCCCTCAGGGTGCAGCCAGCCGCGCACCCTGGCCAGCAGGCCGCGCCAGTTGGCCATGTGCTCGAACATCTCCACCGACACCACCCGGTCGAAGCGGGCCTCGGTGGAGAAGTCGTTCATGTCGGCGGTGACCACCTGCAGGTTGTCGAACCCGCGCAGCCTGGCTTGCCCGTCGATATAGGCCTTTTGCGAGGCGGAGTTGGAGACGCTGGTGATCTTCGCGTTCGGATAGACTTCCGCCATCCACAGGCTGAGCGAGCCCCAGCCGCAGCCAAGCTCCAGGATGTTCTGGCCGTCCTCCAGGTCGGCGTGGGCGCCGGTCTCGTTCAGGGCCAGGGCTTCCGCCTCGCCCAGCGTCTCCAAGCCGGTCGGATAGAGGCAGCTCGAATACTTCAGGTGCGGGCCGAGCACCCGCTGGAAGAAAGCGGCGGGCAGTTCGTAGTGCTGGTCGTTGGCGGCCTTGGTGTGCTCCGCGATCGGGTGGGCCGCCATCTCGGCGGCGAAGGCGGCGTCTCCCTCCCCGCCCGCGGCGAGGTTCCTGCGCGCGCCCTTCACCAGCATCCGCACCGCCGCCCGGCGCACCCCGTCGGGCAGGGGCGCGCCCTCGAAGGCGGTGATGACGGAGGCGATGGCGCTCATGAACCCACCTTCTTCGGCGGCCGGGGCAGCAGGGGGCTGACCCGGGCCTGGTAGCGGCGGTAGGCCTCGCCCTTGGACCGGACCATCGCCGCTTCGAGGGGAGGTACGCCGGTGCCATAGCGAAGGATGCCGAACATCGTCACGGGCGCAATAAAAGACAGCCACGTCCACGGCCGCGCGAGGTCCAGCGCGATCACCGGGTAGGCGAACCAGCCCAGCGCCTCGAACAGGTAGTTGGGATGGCGCGACCAGGCCCACAGGCCCGTGTCGCAGACCTGGCCCCTGTTGGCGGGATCGGCCTTGAAGGCCTTCATCTCGCGGTCGGCGGCGCTCTCACCCACGATGGCGGCGACGATGATGGCGATGCCGATGACGTCGGCGAAGCGCGAGGCGGGGTGCGGGTCGCGGGCGGCGAGCAGCACGGAGATGCTGAGCAGCGCCGTGGCCGGAGCCTGCACGATCAGCAGGAAGACCATGTTGCGCTGGAACACCTTGCCCCAGCCTTCCCGCAGGCCCGCATAGCGCACGTCCTCCGGCCCCCGCGCTACGCGGACGGCGACATAGGTGCCGAGCCTCAGCGCCCAGACCGCCACCAGGATGGCCACCATGTCCTGCCGCCAGGTGGGCGCGCCATCGCCGCCGAACGGGACCAGCGAGGCCAGAGCGCAGGTGGCGCCGGTGCCGTAGGTCCAGAACACGTCGGTCCAGCCGCCGTTGTTCATGGCCCGCTGGAAGACCCAGCCGGCGATCATCACCACGGCCATGGCGCCCATGACGGCGAAGACGAGGGCGATCATGGGGGCGATCCAGCAGACGGCGCGGTGTCGGCGTGGCTGAGGATGAAGTCGGTTACGTCGCGCAACACCGGGGCCAGCAGGCGCAGGGGCGTGGCGATGGCGCCGACCAGCAGCTCATGATTCAAGCCCTTGTACTCGTGTTCCTCGACCGGACCGCCTGCGGCGCGCACCTTGGCGGCCATCCGCTCGGTATTGCCGGGACGCACTACGGTATCGGCCGTGTCGGTGGCCAGGAACAGGGGCGGGTTGCGCCCGTCAACATGGTTGATCGGCTGGGTGGCGGGGCGGCCTTCGGGCGGACCGAAGATGACCTTCAGCTCCTCGCTGTCCAGCGGCAGGAAGTCGTAGGGGCCGGCCAGGCCGATGACGCCGCGAAGGTCCCGCTTCGGGTCCATGCCGACGGCGGCGAGCCAGCGCCGGTCCACGCCGAGTTCGACCGCATTGTAGGCCCCGGCCGAGTGGCCCATCACGAACAGCCTGTGCGGGTCGCCGCCATACTCGGCGGCGTGGTCGCGGGTCCAGGCGACGGCGCGGGCGTTGTCCTGCAGGAAGGTGGGCCAGCGCACCTCCGGATAGAGGCGGTAGTCCGGGATGACCGCCAAGAACCCCTTGCGGGCCAGGGCCGTGCCGACGAACGTGTAGTCCTTGCGCGACCCGGAATCCCAGGAGCCGCCATAGATGAACACCACCACCGGCGCAGGCGTGGTCGCGGCGGTGGGGCGGTAGACGTCCAGCGCCCCGCGGGGCCCCGGCGCATAGGCCACGTCGCGGATGATCTGCACGCCCCCTTTCGGCACCACGGCGTTCAGCAGGTCCACGCTGGAGCAGGCGGCGAGGAGGCCGCCTAGGCCGAACACCGCGCCCAAGCGGAGCCAGGCCCGCGCGCCTCTGCGGCGGGGTCTCGCGGGTCCTGGCGCCTGCAACAGCCTCTCTCCGATGACAACCGTCTGAGCTACGTTAATGGACGGCCCCGGGATGCAGCTGCATCCCACTTTTCGGTCGCATCGTAGCTGGATGGCGAGGCGGCTATGGTCGCGAAAACTTGAGCAACCGTAATGGCGCCGCCCCGACCCCGTGACGGATCAAGCATGAAGCTCGCCGTCGTCGGTTCGGGCATATCCGGGCTGTCGTGCGCCTGGCTGCTGGACTCCCGCCACCAGGTGACGCTCTACGAGGCCGACCAGCGCCTGGGCGGCCACACCAACACGGTGGACGTCCCGGGCGCCGCCGGCCCGGCGCCGGTGGACACCGGTTTTATCGTCTATAACAAGGCGGCCTATCCAAACCTGACCGCCTTCTTCGCTCATCTCGGCGTGGCGACCCAAGCGACGGAGATGTCCTTCGGCGTGTCTCTGGACGACGGCAGGCTGGAGTACGGCAGCGCCCACCCCTTCGCCCTGCTGGCCCAGCCCAGCAACGCGTTCAAGCCGCGGTTCTGGTCGATGATGGCGGACCTGATCCGCTTCTACCGCGAGGCGCCCCAGGCGCTCGCCGCCCTGGAGCTGCAGCCGCAGACGCTCGGCCAGCTGCTGGACCGGGGTTGCTACGGCCGCGCGTTCCAGGAAGACCACCTGCTGCCTCAGGTGGGCGCCATCTGGTCCAGCTCGGCGGGCCAGGCCCGGGACTATCCGGCCGCCGCTCTGATCCGCTTCTTCGACAACCACGGCCTGCTGAAGATCGTGAACCGGCCGCAGTGGCGCTCGGTGACCGGCGGGTCGCGGTCCTACGTGGAGGCGATCACCAAGGCCTTTTCCGGCCGTATCCGTCGCGGCCACGCCGTCCAGTCCGTCCTCCGCACGGCGGCGGGCGTGCTGGTGCGCGACGCCTCGGGCCAGGAGGCGCGCTACGACCAGGTGGTGCTGGCCACCCATGCCGACCAGGCGCTGCGCGTGCTCAGCGCGCCCACGCCCGACGAGCGCCGGCTGCTGGGCGCCTTCCGCTACTCCCGGAACGTCGCGGTGCTGCACACCGACGCCGCACAGATGCCGCGGCGCCGCGCCGCCTGGTCCGCCTGGAACCACGTCGGCCGCCGGGACGAACCGGACGGCTTCTGCGTCACCTACTGGATGAACGAGCTGCAGGGCCTGCCCAAGTCCGAAGACGTCTTCGTCACCCTGAACCCCCGCACCGAGCCCGATCCCGCCAAGGTGCTCGGCCGCTTCGACTACGAGCACCCCCTGTTCGACACCGCCAGCCTGGACGCCCAGCGCCGGCTCTGGTCGCTGCAGGGCGAAGGCGGCGTCTGGTTCTGCGGCGCCCATTTCGGCGCGGGCTTCCACGAGGACGGCCTGCAGTCGGGCCTGGCGGTCGCCGAACAGCTCGGCGGCGTGCGCCGGCCCTGGCGCGTGGCCGACGAGTCGGGCCGCATCCACCTGCAGCCGCAGCGTGAGCTCGCCGGCGTCGTCGCGGCGTGAGCGGACTGAAGTCGGGCCTCTACAGCGGCCGGGTCGGCCACACGCGCCTGCGGCCTCGCAGGCATTCGCTGAGCTATGGCGTGTTCATGCTGCTGCTGGACCTGGACGAGCTGCCCGAACTCGACCGGCGGTTACGCTGGTTCTCGCTCGCCCGCTTCAACCTGCTGGGCTTCCAGCCCCGCGATCACGGCGACGGATCGCCCACGCCGCTGCGCGCGCAGGTGGAGCGCCACCTGGGCGCCGCAGGGGTTGCGCTGGACGGCGGCGCAATCCGCCTGCTCTGCCTGCCGCGGGTGCTGGGCTATGTGTTCAACCCGCTCAGCCTCTACTTCTGCCACCGCCCGGACGGCGCGCTGGCCGCGATCCTCTATGAGGTCAGCTCCACTTTCGGCGAGCGGCACACCTACCTCATCCCCGTCGAGGGCGACGCCGCCGAGGTGCGCCAGAGCGCGGCCAAGCGGCTGCACGTCTCGCCCTTCATGGACATGGCGCTGAGCTACGACTTCAAGGTCCGGCCGCCGGCCGACACGGTGCGGGTGGTGATCGACACCTTCGACGCGCAGGACCTGCTGCTCGCCGCCAGCTTCGCAGGCCGCCGCCGCGAGCTGACGGACCGGGCCCTGCTCGCCGCCTGCGCCGCCCACCCTCTACTGACGCTGAAGGTCGTGGCCGCCATCCATTGGGAGGCGCTGAAGATCGTGCTGAAAGGCGTGCGCCTGCGCGGCGGGGCCCCCGCGCCGGCCGAGCCGGTGAGCGTGGGCGCGAGCCGCCCGCTTCAGGCGGTGCGGCGGTAGTCGATCAGCGAGCCGTCCTTGACCTTGGCCTTCAGCGCGGTCCAGACGCCCTCGCCGTCGTACCAGTCGGTCAGGTCGGCGTCGCCGGTCACCGCGTAGCGGGTGGCGGAGACCTTGCGCCCGTCCGCCAGCACGACCGTATCGCCCCGCGTGCGCACCACCCGCTCGCGGGGCAGCTGGCCGTTCTCCGGATTGATAACGGGGCCGCCGAGGACCGCGGCGTTCCAGTGCGTCAGCGGACAGGCGTTCGCCGGCCCGTGCACCACCTGGCCGGTGGAGGTGTTCACCGTCACCCCGTCCGCAGACCGGACGGCTGAGACGTGCACCTGCGAGCCGTTGCTGTTCGTGCGGCTCTCCAGCTGGGCGAAGCGGCCGCCGCGCCAGACCTCCGACGCGTGGTGATGGTAGTGGAACACCGGCACCGGGCCGATCTTCACCACCAACTCGGCGTCGGTGGCCACGGTGAAGTCCTGGCCGTCGCCCTGGAAGCTGACCGTATGCAGGCCGATTCTGTGGCCCTGGCGCCAGATCTCGAAGGCGAGCGGACGATGGGGGGCCGCCGTCTGGGCCAGCAGCCGCGCGGGCGCCAGCAGGCAGAGGCCGGACGCCAGCACCGTGCGGCGGTCCAGGCTCACGTCAAAGCTCATGCATCCACCTTCGCGATCACGCCAGCTACGCAGACCCGGGCGCCCCGGATGCGCCGGCCGGAAGGCTCCAGCCCCTTCCCCGCCGCCCTGCGACGGAGTAGCCAGCCGCCAATCGTCTCCCCCACGGACCTGATGCGCGCATGACCAGCCTCGATCTCCTGTTCAGCCCCTTCAGGCTGAAGTCGCTGACCCTGCCCAACCGCATCGTCATGGCCCCTATGACCCGCTCCTTCTCCCCCGGCGGGGTGCCGACGCCGGAGGTCGCAGCCTACTATCGCCGGAGAGCCCAAAACGAGGTCGGCCTGATCA
>CAXUEN010000045.1:0-11124 GCA_964249945.1 uncultured Caulobacteraceae bacterium
GGCGCTGGCCGCACCTCCCGACGGCGCGGGCGCAAGGCTCGCCGCGCTGAGGACGGTGGTGCTGGTCTACCCCTATGCCGGACCGCTGGCGCGGAGCGCCCGACTCGGCTGGGGCGCCCATCGCCCAAAGGTGCACGCCTGTCTCGCCGGCCGCGACGCTGTGGTCGGCCGCCTCGCCCCGCGACGGGCGTTGGACCGGCTGAAGGCGGACGGGCTGGCGGTCGAGGTGCTGACCCTTCCCGACGCCACCCACGGCTTCGACGACGAGTGCGCCACCGACCCGCGGACCCGCTACCGTCCCGACCTGGCCGAGGCGGCGCGGCGCTTCTACGTCTCGGCCCTGGCTGGGCTGCTGAAGCCGGCCTCGTCCGGCTTCCAGCCGGCGCGATCCTCGCTTACCCCTAAGGGGATGAGCGACACGCCTTCCCCCCTGCGGCCCAAGGTCGTCATCCTCGCCGGCGGCAAGGGCACGCGCATCGCCGAGGAGACGGCGGTGCGGCCCAAGCCCATGGTGGAGATCGGCGGCCGGCCGCTGCTGTGGCACATCATGAAGGCCTACAGCGTGCACGGGCTGACCGAGTTCGTGATCTGCTGCGGCTACCTGGGCGCGCGCATCCGCGACTACTTCCTGAGCTACGCCTACCAGAACGCCGACATCACCATCCGCCCCTCCGGCGAGGTGGAGGTGCACCAAAGCTATTCGGAGCCCTGGACCATCACCCTGGTGGACACCGGCCTTGACACCATGACCGGCGGCCGGGTGAAGCGGGTCGCCAGCTACCTGCAGGACCGCCCCTGCTTCTGCTTGACCTATGGCGATGGCCTGTGCGACGTGGACATCTCCGCGCTTATCGCCTTCCACGCCGCGCACGGCGCCCAGGCGACGGTGACCGCGGTGACGCCACTGGCCCGCTTCGGCGCCCTGGAACTCCGCGGCGACGAGGTGGAACGCTTCACCGAAAAGCCGCCGCACGAGGGCGGCGTGATCAATGGCGGCTTCTTCGTGCTCTCGCCAAAGGTGCTGGACCTGATCGAAGGCGACGACACCCTGTTCGAGAAGGGCCCACTGGAGGCCCTGGCTGCCCGGGGCGAGCTGCGGGCCTTTCGTCACACGGGCTTCTGGCAGCCGATGGATACGCTGCGCGACAAGCTCTACCTGGAGGAGCTGTGGGCGACGGGCGCGCCTTGGAAGACTTGGTAGCTAGGCGCCCTGACCGTTAGCGAAGGCGTAGAGCACCGTCTCAAAGCCGTTCGCCGCGTGCTGTCGGACATACAGCCTGTCGTAGCGCTCAGCCACCCAGGCCGGGATGTCCCAGAGGTCTTGCGGCTGGTGGTAGAGGGCGATAGCCAGCCGAGGGCGGCAAGCGTCAATGATGCGGGCCATGCCCCGAAGGGCGGCGAGTTCGCTGCCCTCGATGTCGATCTTCACGAAGTCGGGCCGCAGCCCGGGCATGGTGTCGTCCAGGCTCAGGCACAGGATGGATCGCGTCGGCTCCTCCGCTTCGGCCCCCACCACCCGGCAGGCCGTCCCTTCGCCGGCCAGCTGCACCGTATGCGCGTGGTCGGACAGGCCGCAGGGGAGCGCCGTGGCGTCCTGGACCGGCGCGTTCCGAAGGAAGGCGGCGAGGCGGGCGAAGTTCTCGCCGTCGGGTTCGAAGGCCGTATAGCGGGCGATCTGCACTCCGCGCGACAGCAGGTCGCGGCAGGTGTCGCCCGTATAGGCCCCGGCGTCCACAAAGCTGATCGGCCGCTCGAACCCGGGAAGGTCCGGCGGCGCGTACTGGTTGCAGGTGTCCGCGGCCGGGTGGTGACGTGCGTCTCCGGTGATCCGATACCTGAGCAGGCCGACGTAGGTGTCCACGCTGGCCGGGTCGCCCAGGCGGCCGGCGCACGCGCGCAGCGTCTCCAGGTTGCGGTGGACCTGGGTGCGGGAGGTAAGCCAGCAGGTCAGCGCGCCCTCGCCCAGCGCCTCGGGCAGCTCCGCGCCGACCACGGTGTCGGCGAAGGGCAGGCCGCGGGCCCAGGCCAGCGCCTCGAACGAGGTCGCCGCGGGGTTCAACACGCCGCCGATGAAGGTCCGGCCGGCCGCCTGGCCGGCGCTGAAGCGCTCCGGGTGGACCACCGGCGCCCCCGCGAGCGAGGCGAGGTCCGCTCCAGCCCTGCGGTCGATGAAGCCCAGCACCGGGTATCCCCGGTCCGAGATCAGGGTGGCCAGGGTATGCCCGTACTGGCCTGCACCGTGAATCCAGCAGCCCCGCGCCAAGCCCTCCCGGATACGCTCCGCCGGCCGTTCGGCCATGAGGGTGGCGAGGTCCGCCGCAAAGGCCTGAAAGCTGGCGTGCGCGACCGCGGCGATGTCCGCCGGAGCTTCGGCGGCCGCGGCCTGGCTCACCAGTCGATGTCCCGCAGGCTCGTGGTGACCGGCAGGCCGTCGGCGGAGATGACCGTCTTCACGGCGGGCCCGCGGGGCTCGTCGCGCTCGATGATCAGGTCCACGAAGATGGGCGGAGCGGCCGGATCGGGCTCCGCCAGGAAAGCGTCGAAATTGGCCAGGGTCTCGACGCGGCGGTAGGCGATCCGGAAGGCGTGGGCGAGGTCGGCGAAGTCGGGGATGAAGACTCCGTTGGCGGCGTCGGTGCCGTAAGTCTCGCCGAAGTGGCGGACCTGGGACAGGCGGATGGAGTCATAGCCGCCGTTGTTCAGCACGAACAGGATGAAACCCCGATGCTCCATCCTCGACAGAGTGGCCAGTTCCTGCACGTTCAGCATCAGCCCGCCGTCGGCGTCGATGCACACGACCTGCCGCTCGGTCGCGAAGGCGGCGCCCAGCGCCATGGGCAGGCCGAACCCCATGGCCCCAAGCGAGGCGCCGTTGAAGAAGCGGCAGCCCTCCGGCGGCGCGAAGAAGCGGGTCAGGGTCTCCTCGGCGAACCCGGAGCAGGCCGGGACTACGACCTTGTCCCTCGCCCAGGCGGAGAAGCGTTGGGCCAGCGTATAAGTGTTGAGAGCCGGGGTGGAGAGCCGCCGCCGCTCCTCCTCAAGCCCCGTGCGGCGCTGGTCGGCGCACCACGACGTCCAGGCCGGGTCGGCCGTCGCGGCCAAACTGTCCAACGCCTGCGGCAGGTGGCGCAGGTCCGCGTGCAGCCTCTCGCAATCGGGCAGGCCCTCGAACTTGCGCAGCTCTGCGGCGTCCACGTCCACGAAGACGCGGTGCGCCTGATCGCCGAAGGCCTCGCGCTGGAAGGCGGTGGTTCCGAGGTCCAGCCGCGCGCCCAGGAACAGGATGCGGTCGGCGCGGCCGAGGATGCGGTTGGCCGAGATCGGCGCGAACCCGCCCGGGCAGCCGAAGTGCAGCGGGTGGTCCGCCGCCACCATGTCGAAGGACAGCCAGGAGAAGACCGCCGGCAGCCGATGGCGCTCGATCAGGGCGCGCACGCTGGCCTCCACCCCGGCCACGCGGCAGCCGTTGCCGACGTAGAGCAGCGGCCGCTCCGCCTCCAGCAGCCAGGCCAGCTTGCTGGCCAGGGCGGCCGCGTCTTCGGCCGGCCGGCTCGCGGCGGCGACGCGTTCACGGATGCGGAGGACGTCCTGCGCCACCTCGTCCGGCCCGGTCGAAATCGGCGTGCCCTGCACGTCGAGGGGGAACTCGATGAACACCGGACCAGGACGCCCGCTCAGCGCCTCGGCCAGGGTCTCCACAAGCACGGCACGGAAATTGGCGGTGTCGAGCCGCGCGAACCGCTTGACGCAAGGGGTGACGATCGCCTCCGACGGTGCCTCCTGCGTGCCGTAGGTGCGCACGCCGAAGGGGTTGATGTCGGCGCGCTTGATCTGGCCGGCCAGCACGACCAGCGGTGCCGAATTGCCGTAGGCGGACATCAGGGCGGTGATCGTGTTGGTCACGCCGGGTCCCGAGGTCACCACGGCGAAGCCCGGCCGGCGGAAGTCGCTGGCGTGGGCGTAGCCCTCCGCCGCCGCCACCACCGCCTGCTCGTGCTGGCAGTAGACCGGCCGCAGGCCCGCCTGGGCCGAGACCGCCCGGTTCAGGTGCATGGCCATGCCGCCGGTCAGGGTGAAGGCCGTGTCGCAGCCGAGCGCGGTCACCACCGCCACCGCATGGCTGGCGATGGTCGCCGGGGGCTGGCTCAAACCAGGGTCTCGGACGCCGGCCAGTAGCGCAGCTTGGCGGCCACGGCCGCCTCCGCCGCGCTGACCCGCTTCTCGCCGTCGCCGAACATGGCGGGCAGGGCGCGCAGCCGCGCGACCAGGTCGGCCAGTTCGGACGGCTCCAGCGACGCGGACTGGTCGGAGCCGTACATGGTCCGGTCCAGGGTGACGTGGCGCTCCACCGCAACCGCGCCTAGCATGGCGGCGACGACACTGGGCTCCACGGCCGTCTCGTGGCCGCTGTACCCTACCGGCACGCCGTAGCGCCGGCGCAGGGTCTCGATGGCGGCGAGGTTCAGATCGGCCTGGGCCGTGGGATAGGTCGATACGGTGTGCATCAGCACCACCGGGCAGGCGTGGCGGCTGAACACCGCCATGGCCGCGTCCACCTCCTCCAGCGTGCACATGCCGGTGGAGGCGAAGGTCAGCTTCCGCTCGGCCGCCACCGCCTCCACGAAGGCCCGGTGGGTCAGCATGGCCGAGGCCACCTTGTTGTAGCCGAGGCGATAGCGGCGCAGGAACTCAAGGCTCGCCACGTCCCAGGCCGACGCGAACCAGGCGATCCCCAGCTCGCGGCAAAAGCGGTCGATCTCGTCGTACTGGGCCGCGCCGAACTCCAGCCCCTCCTTCTGCTCCCGCTGGGTGCTCCCCCAGGGACTCTGGCGCGGCTGGGCCAGCATCTGCGGCGTGTAGACGAGGTCGATGTCGCGCTTCTGAAACTTGACCGCGTCGCAGCCCGCCCGGTGCGCGGCGGTGATCAGCGATTTGGCGACGTCGAGGTCGCCGTTGTGGTTGATGCCGATCTCGGCGATCACGAACACCCGTCTGGCGAGCGGCCACGCCAGCGGCGCGGTCGCCTGCACCGGGAAAATTGTCCCCAAAGCCCCAGGATAGATGGTCATATGGGGACTATCCTTCACGCGCGATCCGAAGCGCAGTACTGGTTAAAGATCACTAGATCGCTGCTTGAGACCGGAAAGCCGTGAAACTATGACTTCGATTTGCGCAACTAAGTCTTGGCGATCCCCGATATGCCGAACATCGACGCTAGACCGGAATCGGCGACCGCGCCTAGCCGTAAATTTGTCGCGTGGCTGGCCGATCGGCAAGCGAAGATCGCCGTCACGGGCGCCTCGGGCTGGATCGGGCGGGCGGTCGTCCATCTCGCGCTCGAGGCCGGGATCGATCCGGCGCGACTGCGGCTGTTCGGCTCCCGGCCCCAGGCGATCGAGCTTTGCGGGCGTCGCTTGGAGGTGGAGGCGCTGGCGGGCGCCCGTGGCCTCGGCGACGGCGACTGGATCGTCCTGCACCTGGCCATCGTGGGGCCGGGCCGCAGCGCCGGCGGAGATCCCGCCGCCACGCGCGAGATCAACGACGCCCTGCTGGCGCACGCCATGCGACTGGCCGATTCGGGAGCCGCCCGTCGGGTCATGTTCGCCTCCTCCGGCGCGGCGGGGCAGGCGGCGACCGCGCCCAAGACTTACGGCGCCATGAAGCTCGACCACGAGGGGCGGCTGCGCGACTGGGCGGCTGCGCGTCGCCAACCCCTGCTGACCGCACGGGTGTTCAACCTCGGCGGCCCCTACATCGCGCCGGTGGAGCGCTATGCGCTGGGCGACTTTATACAGACGCTGCGGCGGGAAGGTCGCATCCGAGTGGCCGCCGTGCGGGGGGTGTTCCGCTCCTATGTGCACGTGCTCGAGCTGGCGAGGGTGCTGTTCGACCAAGCGCTGGACGAGGCGCGAGCGGATATCGTCTTGGACACCTGCGGTCGCGAGATCGTGGAGATGGGCGACCTGGCGCGCCTTGTGGCCGAGGTGCTGGCCGGTGGACGCTGTTCGATCGAGCGGCCTCCCGTGGGAGATGACGATCCCGACTGGTACGTCGGCTCGGGGAAGGCCTACCAGGCGGCGCTGTTCCGCTCAGGCGCTGAGCCCTGCGGCCTGCGCACGATCATCCGCGACACGGCGACGTATTTGGGCGCTGCGGGGCGCTAGGCGGGAGGCCGCAGGTCCCGATCCAGCGCACCGCTCTCCATTGCGTGCGTCAGCTGCTTCAGCCGTACGAAGGCGCGGGTGTCGAAGTCGCTCCCCCCCAGGCCGCCGGCGCGAAGCCAGGCGGCGATCTGCGCGACACCACGCTCCAGCGTCCACTCCGGCGCGAAGCCCGGAAGCTGACGGCGGGCCTTGTCGAAGCTCACCCGGTAGGAGCGCGGGTCCCCGCCGGTCTCGCCGGTGATCACCAGCCGCGAGCCGGGGAAGGCCGCGCGCACCGCCTCGGCGACGTCGCGGACTTGGTAGTTGGCGTCGGAGCGGCCGATGTTGAAGGCCTGCGCGTGCACGGCCGCGCGCGGCGCGGTGATGGCGCACAGCGCCGCCTGGGCGATGTCGTCGATGCCGGCCAGCGGGCGCCAGGGCGTCCCGTCGCTGCTGACCCGCAGATCTCCGGTGGTGTGGGCCCAGGCCGCCAGGTTGTTCACCACCAGGTCGAAGCGGGGGCGCGGGCCGACGCCGAAGGCGGTGGCGTTGCGCAGGAACACGGGCGAGAAGCCCTCGTCGGCCATGTCGCGGAGCGCCGCCTCCGCGCCCGCCTTGGAGACGGCGTAGGCGGAGACAGGCTGCAGGAGGGCGCGCTCGTCCAGGGCCTCGGCCCCACCCGCCGCCCCGTACAGCGAGCAGGAGGAGGCGAAGACAAAGCGCGCGACGCCGGCCGTTTTCGCCGCCCGGGCTAGGCGCACCGTCCCCTCCAGGTTGATGCGGTGGGTCAGCGCGGGATCCAGCGCGCCCATGGGGTCGTTGGACAGCCCGGCCAGGTGGATGATGGCGTGCGCACCCTCCACGTCGGCAGGCGTCACGTCGCGCACGTCTTGCACGAGCTGCACGTCGGGGGGCGTCTCGGGCTCCAGGGGCGAGTCGCAGTCCTTGAAGAAGCCGACGTCCAGACCCGTGACGTGGTGGCCATCGCGCTTGGCGCGGGCGGTGAGCACCGGCCCGATGAAGCCCTGGTTGCCGGTGACGAGCAGGCGGATGGCGGACCCCAGCGGCTTGGCCGCGGCTGCGGCGAGATGACGACTCGCGACAGCTCTTGGCCGCGCCTAGGCCGGCGCGCAAGGCGTCGACGCGCCGTCGGAGTGTCATCGGTGCCAGATCAGGATCAGCCGGCGCCGTCGGACCGGACGTCCAGCGCCGCCGGGCCGACCGGCGAGGCGGAGGCGCTGAAGGCGCAGATCCTGGAGCTGGTCGACCGCTACCACGCCGTGGCCCACGCGCCGAAGGCCTTTACGCCCGGCCTCTCCGCCGTGCCCGTGTCCGGCCGCGTCTATGCGGCGTCGGACATGAGGAGCCTGGTGGACTGCGCGCTCGACTTCTGGCTGACCACCGGCCGCTTCAACGACGCCTGGGAGGCGCGCCTGGCGATGCGCCTGGGCGCCCGCCATGCCATGACGGTGAACTCCGGCTCGTCCGCCAACCTGGTGGCGCTCTCCACCCTCACCTCCCCCAAGCTGAAGGCGCGCAGGCTGCAGGCCGGCGACGAGGTGATCACCGCGGCCACAGGCTTTCCCACCACGGTGAACCCGATCCTGACGACGGGGCTGGTTCCGGTGTTCGTGGACATGCTGCCGGACACCTACAACCTCGACCCCGAACAGGTGGCGGCCGCCATCGGGCCGAAGACGCGCGCCATCATGGCGGCGCACACGCTGGGCAACCCCTTCGACCTCACGGTGATCACCGCCCTGTGCAAGGCGCACCACCTGTTCTTGGTGGAGGACTGCTGCGACGCTCTAGGCTCCACTTACGACGGGACGCAGGTGGGCCTGTTCGGCGACCTTGCGACGCTGAGCTTCTATCCCGCCCACCACATCACCAGCGGAGAGGGGGGCGCGGTGTTCACCGACGACGACTTCCTGCGTCGCATCGCGGAATCCTTTCGCGACTGGGGCCGCGACTGCTTCTGCGCACCGGGCGCGGACAACACCTGCGGCAAGCGGTTCGGCTGGAAAATGGGCGAGCTGCCCCAGGGCTATGACCACAAGTACACGTACTCCCATCTGGGATACAATCTGAAGATGACCGACATGCAAGCTTCCGTCGGCTTGGCTCAGATGGACCACCTCGACGGCTTCATCGCCGCGCGCAGACGCAACTTCGCGCACCTCAGGTCCGGACTGGCGCACCTGCAGGACGTGCTGCGCCTGCCGCAGGCGACGCCCCGCAGCGACCCCGCCTGGTTCGGCTTCCCGATCACGGTCGAGGCGGACGCGCCCTTCGCCCGCAACGCCCTGACCCGCCACCTGGAGGAGCACCGGATCGGCACCCGCCTGCTGTTCGGCGGTAACCTAGTGCGCCAGCCCTACATGGCGGGGCGCGCATTCCGCACGCTGGGCGATCTGCCGGTCGCCGACGCCATCATGGCGCGCACCTTCTGGATCGGCGTCTATCCCGGCCTGAAGGACGCCCAGCTCGATTACGTCATCGAGGTCATCGACGGCTTCTGCCGGGCGCAGGCCCGGGCGAGACGTCCCGGGCGCCGACTGGATATCCTGCCCGTCGGCTAGCGCCCTGATTCGCGCCGCGGCAGGAAGATCAACCCGATGTACGAACTGGACTGCCCCCGCTCGGAAAGCGTGTTCCGCGACCTGGCGGAACCGCCGGTCCTCAGCATCGTCGTCCCCACCCACAACCGTCCCGCCGAACTGATCGTGGCGGTGTCGAGCCTCGCCGACCAGCTCACCGACGGGCTGGAGCGCAAGGTCGAGATCATCATCAGCGACAACACCTCCGGCCCCGAGACCGTGCGGGTGATCAAGGCGCTGGCCGACAGATACCCGGTGGTCAGCTACCTGATCCACGCCCGTGACGAGGGCGGGCTGTTCCAGCTCTTCGTCGCGCCGTGGCGGGCGCGGGGTCGCTGGACCTGGGTGTTCGGCTCCGACGACGCCCTAACCCCTGGAGGGGTGGCGCACGTTCTCGCGCTGCTAATGCGCGAGCAGCCCGGCTTCATGACCCTCAACAAGCAGGTGGCCAACGCCGATCTGACCCAGGTGTTGAACCCCGCGGCCAACACCGTCCCCGACCGTCGGTTCGACACCTTCCTTGAGCTGTTCGGCGCTCTGGGGATCAACCAGCTGGCCTTTATCAGCGGCAACATCGAGCTGACGGAGGCCGCCCGGGCCGTCGATGCCAGCTTCTATCTCACCGTAGACACCCGCCACCCCCACGTGGCGGGCTACCTGGAGAAGCACGCCCACGCGCCCGCCTACTATTCGTCAGCCACCCACTTGGTGCACCGGGCGGACAACTCGCCGCTGCTGAATTACCATTCCGGCAATTTCTTCGATTACGGCGTGTCGCTCCCCCACGTGCTCGACCAGGTCGCGGGCCGCATCGGCGTTCCGATCAGCTTCCTGGAACAGGTGACTGGGGAGAAGAGCATCACCAGCTACGAACCGTCGTCCCTCACCTATGTGGACGCGATGCTGGAGAACATGTTGCGGGCCATGGCGTTCGGCCGGTACATGACGGTGGCCCACCGGCTCAACCTGGAGCGGATCATGCGGACGTGCCGCGCCGACCGCCTGGCTCAGCTCGCCGAAGTCTGGAAGCACCACCAGCACCTGTGGGACCTGGAGCATGCCGTCGAACACGCCAAGGCGGTGCTCGAGCAAGCTCAGCGGGCAGGTCTGGAGGCCTCCAAGGCGTTCACGCGATAAGGGCGGCGGGTCCCAGCCCTGCACGTCGTCTAATACGCACGAGTGCAAGACAGGCGCGGGCGTCCTCGGGATCAGGTCTGGGCGGGGTACCAGTCCGTGGCCAGATCGGCGTGGCGGTTGACGAAGCCGCTGATCGCCACCAGCGCCGCCATGTCGGGGATCTCCACGTGACGGCCTTCGCGCCGGATCAGCCCCGTCTCGGTCATCTCCCGCAGCAGCCGGTTCACATGCACCTTGGTCAGGCCCACGGCGTCGGCGATCTCGGACTGGCTGAAGAACAGATCCAGCGTATTGGGACCTTCCTGCTGTTCGTTCAGGTTCCGGCGGGACAGCAGCTCCAGGAGCAGGGTGGCGATGCGCGCCCGCCCGTCGGTGCGTCCCAGCGACTTCAGCCGGTCCGACAGCGCCACGTTCTCCATGGTGGAGACGCCGAACAAAAGGGCGGCCAGCCGCGGGTGATGGGAGAAGATGTCGCGCAGCGCGCTACGGGGGAAGGGCGAAACCACCGCGGCGGTGGCCGAGGTGATCGTGGCCGCCACCCGGGACCACGCCAGACAGGAAACGTTCACGATGTCGCCCGGCTGATGGATGCGGAGGATCTGGCGAGCGCCGCCCTCCAGCACCGTGGAGGCGTACAGACAGCCGGACTGCAGCACGAACATCTCGTCGGACTGGCGGGTCTCCACTACGACCTGCTGGCCCGCCTTCACCTTGCGGCGCTCCACCTGCAGGGCTCCGAGCGCCTCCCGCTCGGCCGGCGAAAGCTCCACGTAATGGTTCAGGCGGTCGACGAGGGGATTCGAATTGGTGATGTCCATGGGCCCGGTCTGAACGGTCAGCTGAGCCCTAACGCCGGGCGAAGGGCATGGTTCGCCTGATGACGCACCAGCCCCCGCACGTCCGATCAGTCGACCCGGCCGTTGTGCTTGGTGCGGTAGATGGCGCGACTGTCGCGGTTCTCCTGGCGCTGCAGGGCGACGCGGTCGCGGCCGCTGAGGTGGCCGTCATCGCGGGCGCGCATGCGATCGGTGCGGGCGGTCAGCCGGGCCTCGCGGGTCTCCATGCGGCGGGTCTCGCCCGGGGTGAGCCGGCCGCTGGCCACGCCCTGCTGGATGCGGTTCTGCTGGTTGACTTCGCGCTGTCCCACGGTCTGGGCGTTGGCGGCGGGGGTCATGGTGGGCAGGGCCGAGGCCAGGCTGGCGATTGCGGCGAGGCCGAGGATAACGCGGTTCATGGTGTGCTCC
>CAXUEN010000046.1:0-10997 GCA_964249945.1 uncultured Caulobacteraceae bacterium
GGTGCTCTGAATCACTCACCTCAGGCGGGTGCAACAGCCTTTTGGGTCAGGCTCTTAGGGCGCACCCTCCCCGGAAAGCAGCCCGGCGGCTTCGCGCCCCATGTTGGCCGTTCGTAGCGGTTCGGTGGCTCCCAAGAACAGTCGTACCTACGAACGCTCGCGAGCCGGCTTAGACTCCAGCGCCGACGTACCCACAGCGTAAACCGGAACTGGCGGGTGTAGGCGGCACTGAAGGCTGCGAGGCTTCGATACTTAGAAAATCTGTTTCCGACCTAGTCGGGCAAAAAGGCCGAGCGCCATTGCCTCAAACACCGTTTTCCGCGGACAGTCTCGATTGCGCCTCAGCTAGGCTTAGCGAAGGCCAGGGCGGCGGCCACCAGCACATCGGTGGAGTCGACCAGCGGGCTGTCGATGTCCGTCGGGCGGAGCACCAACGGGACTTCCGTGCAGCCGGAGACGATTAGCTCCGCACCTTGGGCGATCAGACGCTCCGTGATCCCCCGCATCTCGGCGCGGCTGTCCGCGCCTAGCTCACCAGCTTTGAGGCGGTAGAGCAGCGCCATGAAGCGGGCGCGCAGCTCGCCCTCCGGCGCGATCACGTCGACACCCTCGGCGGCAAAGGCGTCCTGGTAGAGGCGGGCGTCCAGGCAGGCGGCGGCTGCCAGCAGGCCCACTCGTCGCACCTTTGGGTAACCACGGCGCACCGCAGCCACAGTCTCCTCAATGAGGCCGAGCAGCGGCGCGTGCCTGAGGGCGGCACGGACCTCCGGGGCGAAGGCATGGGCGCTGTTGCAGACCATCACCAGCCCGTGCGCCCCGGCTCGCTCCAGCCCCGCCGCCATATCGGCTAGCACACGGGCGGGGGATGCGCCGGTTCCGGCCAGGGCGGCGTTGCGGTCGGGCACCTTGGGGTTGAGGTCGACCAGCACGTGAACGTGGTCTTGGTCGGTCAGGGCGGGCGTGGCGCGCTGGAGCTTGGCGAGGAAGTCCAGCGTCGCCGCCGGTCCCATTCCGCCGAGAACGCCAATGGTGCGCTCCGCCCTGCTCATGCCGAACGCAGCACGTCCTGGTAGACGTAGAGCGCAGGCGAGCCGCCGGTGTGGACGAACAGCACCCGCTCGCCAGCCTTGAACGCGCCCTCCCGCACCAGCCCGATCAGGCCAGCCATGGCCTTGCCGGTATAGACGGGATCGAGCAGCAAGCCCTCCAGCCGGGCCAGCAGCCGCACCGCCTCCACCATCTCGTCGGTCGGAATCGAGTAGCCGGGGCCGACCCAGCGGTCGAGCGCCGTCACCGCTTCGCGGGGCACATGGGGCGGGCCGAGCAGCGTGGCCGTGCGCTCGGCCAGGGCGTGGACGTTTCCCTCCTGCTCAAGCCTTGGCCGCCGCACGTTGATGCCGGTGAGCGGCAGTTGGGCGTTGCAGCCGAGCAGGCCGACCAGCAGGCCCGCATGCGTGCCCGCACTGCCGCTGGCGCAGACGATGTGGTCGAAGCTCAGGCCCATGTAGAAGCTCTGCGCTAGGATCTCCTCGGCGCAGGCGACATAGCCGAGCGCCCCCAGCGGGTTGGAGCCGCCGCCGGGGATGACGTAGCCGCGGCGTCCTCCTGCGGCGAGATCATCGGCGATCTTGTCCATGGCCGAGGTCATGTCGGTCCCTGCGTCGACCACGGTGATGGCCTCGACGCCCAAGAGGTCGAACAGGAAGTTGTTGCCGCTGGCGTCTGGGCGGTAGCTGCCGGCCACCCGCTGCTCCAGCACCAGGCGGCACTTGAGCCCCTCGCGCACCGCGGCGGCCAGGGTCAGGCGGCAGTGGTTGGACTGGACCGCGCCTTGTGTGATGAGCGTGTCGGCGCCCTGGGCCAGGGCGTCCGCCACCAGGAACTCCAGCTTGCGGGTCTTGTTGCCGCCGCCGGTCAGCCCGGTCTGGTCGTCCCGCTTGATCCAGACTTCCGGCCCGCCAAGGTGGGCGCTGAGGCGATCCAGCTTCTCGATGACGGTGGGCGCAGGCGTGTAGCGGCGGCGGGGAAAACGCGCGAGGTGCATGAGATTGGCTCTTCAGCTGGCGAGCGGCGCGCGGGCGCGCTCGAGGATGGCGGCGGCGCACTGTGCGGCCTGGACGCGGATGTCGGGTACCGAGGTGATCTCCCAGAACGCGCCCCGGGTGATCGGGCCCACCGCGTAGAGATCGAGGTTGGCGGCTCCGTCGCGGCCGATCAGTCGCCCGTCCGCCCCAACGTCCAGACCGAGCCTACAGGCGTCCGCCCGGATCAGGCCCCGCTCGACCAGCCCGGAGAGGAGCGGGTCGCCGACGCGGGTGAGATCGCCATTCGGACCCGTGCAGTTCACCACGCCCACGGCCACAAGGTCCCGCGCCTCGCGGGAGGCGCGCGGCGTCCAGGCGACCCGGAGCCCGGCGCCTTCAGACCTGACCGAAGCGATCCGACCCGCCGCGATGGTCAAGGCGCCTGAGGCCGTCAGGTGGTCGAGCTTGGCGGCGACGGCGGGGGCCAGTCGGTGGCGGTGGATGTCCCACCAGGGTCGCAGGTGGCGCAGGAACCGGCTCCGCTCCTCCAAGCTCCAGCTCCGCCACACGGCCTGGACGTGCGGGCGCAGTCCGTCGACCAGCGCGCGCCAGTCGCTGGAGCGCGCGCCCTCGCGCAGCCGACGCAGCAGGCTATTCGGCGTGTCGCCGGGCTCCGGCGCGAACGGCTCCGGCGCAGGGCCGCGCCCGAGGTGGCGCCGCGGCGGCAGGCCGCGCCGGGACAGGGCCAGCAGGCGCAGGCCAGGCTTTTCCGAAGACAGCCGCAGGGCCAAATCCACCATGGTCAGGCCTGCGCCGATCACCACCACGCAACCCTCTTCGGGCAGGGCGCCGAACTCCGCCGACCAGGGATCACCAAAATAGGCGGAGGTTTCGGCCGTCTCGGCGTCCACGCCAGCCGGCAGGTGCGGGGGCAGGTTGCCGACGGCCAGCACCGCGGTGTCCACGCGGAAGCTACGGCCCATGCCCAGCCCCACCGTCCAGCCGCGGGGCTCGGGGCGAAGCTCGATGGCGTCATCCGCTTCGAGCATCAGCCGGCCCGCCGCGCTTGCCTCCGCCGCCTCGCGCAGCATGGCTTGGAGATAGCCGCCGTATCGGGCGCGGGTGACGAAGGTGGCGCCTTCCTCGGCCTGCCCTTGCCTGGCGAGCCAGTCGATGAAGTGGCCGGGCTGTTCGGGAAAGGCGCTCATATTGCCGGCGCGCACGTTCAGCAGATGCTCCTGGCTGGTGGTCGAATAGGCGGCGCCGCGACCGAAGGCCGGCCGCCGCTCGATCAGGCGCACGCGCGGCCCGTCAGGCGCGCGCAGCAGGTGGAGCGCGGTCAGCAGCCCGCTGAAGCCTGCGCCCACGACGGCGACGGTTAGGCGCTCCGACAAGGGTTGCGGAGCGCTCAGCAAGAAGGCGCTGCGAGGCGAGGACGGCGAACCGAGCTCGATGGCGCTGATTTCATCACCGTCGCTCCTGGCTCGAAACGGCCTCGACTCGTCCTAACTGGCCGCTACCGGCACCGGTCATCAGCTTTGCGTGAGCTGTCGGGTGAGGACCTCGAAGGCCGCGGCGGACGGGCGAGCGCTGCAGTTCACGACCGAGCCTTCGGTATGCGCGATGTACGATTCACGTCCTGCTTGGTGCTCATATCAGCCGCGGATAACCGAGGTCCGCCGCCATCTGCTCGTAATGAAGCAGGCCCGTATAATAGGACGGCGGTAGCGGCTCGAATCCCTCCAGCAGGAGGTCGCGGCGCGCGCTGGCCAGCGTCGGGTCATCCATCACCTCGCCGAGCGCCGCCTGCAGCGCGGCGAAGACCGCGTGATGCGTCAGCTGGCTGGTCACAAGCGGCAATCCGGGGCTCCGCGGCGTCCAGGCGAGGACGGTGAGTTCCGCGGCGAGGGCGGGCTGCAGCCGCTGCAGGAGAGCCCAGGTGACACAGTCCAGCGAGGCGAGGTCCGCGCGGCCTTCGGCGACGGCGGCGGCGCTCTGCGCATGGCTGCCGGTCTTGACCACTGCGCTGAAGAACGGCCGGCCACAGGCGATCGGGGCGATCTCGGCGCGAAGCAGGTTCATCCCCGTGTTGGACTCCGGTCCGTTCAGCGCCAGCCGGGCGCCCTTCAGGTCGGGCAGGCTGCGCGCCCCAGCGCTCTTTCGCACCACCACGGCGGCACGGTGGAACGGGCCGTCGCAGCCCTGGGCGCGATAGCGCGGGGTGAGCACCGGTCGCACCCGGTCGCGCAAACGAGTGGCCAGCGGATACCCGCAGGTCTGGGCGATCAACAGGTCGGAAGAGGACCAGAGGGCATCAAGGTCGGACGTGCGGGTGAGCCCAGGCGGGGCCGCCACCCCGCGCACCTCCAGGCGCTGGCGCAACGCCGCCCACAGGGCGTCGTTGGCCTCTTGCAGCTCGGGCGGATCATACATCGGCAGGGCCGCCAGACCCGCGCGCGCCAATGTGCCGACGGTCTCGGCGCCCTGCTCCTCCGTCTTCATCGCGGTCCGTCCGCCTCGAAAGCGGGGTGGATCAGCCGGTCATGGGGCCTGAGGAAATATCGCGCGGCGATCTGGAGGTAGCCTTCATAGACAGGCGCCCCGCTTCCCAGGACCTCCTCGCGGAGGTTCCGGTGGATAGCCGGCAGCCGATACCAGGGTGCGGACGGGGCGCGATGGTGCGCCACGTGCAGGTTGTTGTTCAGGAACAACAGGCTGAACAAGGGGGCGGCCTCGACGGTGGCGACGCGCCGCGCGGGGTCAGGATCGGCCCGATGTTCGGCGAAGGACCGCAGGAGCGACAGGGCCGCTCCGGGATAGACGAAGACCAGCAGGTACTCCGCAAGGCTCATCCGGCAGACCCCGACCACCCACGCCAGCACCATGCCCACCAGCGCGAGATGGGCCGCCCAGGTGCAACGCGCCCGAGGTTCGCGGGTTAGCCGAACCGCTTCGTCTGCCAGGAAGCCCGCAATCTCCAGGGCGGGCCCGATCAGCAGCCGGCCCGCCAGGGTCGCGGTGGCGGCGCGCGCCCACCTGCGCATCCGGCCTGGAGGGCTGGGCCGCGCCGACAGATAGCGGCTCTCGGGATCATGGCCCGGCAGGGTCAGGTGCGGGGTCGCGTGATGGGCGAGATGCGAGCGGCGATAGCGCGCGTAGGGCAGCCAGAGACAGAGCGGGAGGGCCGCGATGACGTCGTTGATCCGGCGTGAGCGGGTCGGATGGCCGTGGATCGCTTCGTGCTGGAGCGAACCCTGCCAGGCGATCAGCCAGCCGCCGCAGGCGATACGTACGGGCCAAGGCAGGAGGGCGTGCCAGTACGTCGCCGCCAGCCAGCCGCCATAAATCAGGATGGCCAGGGCGAGCGTCGGCCACTCCACCTGTGAGAATATCTGAAGCGCGCTCTGGCTTGCGGTCGTCCTAGTAAAGCGTCGCACGACCACCTTCGCTCCGCCTACCTGTTTGTGGCTGTGGTCTTCACCCGTGGAGAACTATGGTGGCGTTCGTGTTCTGGCGAGCGAGATCGCCTCGCCGCGCTGCCAGAAAGTCTGGGCCGCCAAGAGGTCGCTAAGTGACATTTCAGGACGATCCTGGCCTGGCGCCCGCGACCGACGCCACGGGCCTGAAGCGGGAGATCGGCCCGTGGAGCCTGCTTGCGCTGACGGTCAACTGCGTTGTAGGCGCGGGCGTGCTGGGCCTACCCGGACGCGTGTTCGCCCTGGCGGGAGCGGCGACCGGATGGGTGCTGGCCGCGGCCGGGCTCCTGGCTCTCGCGGTCGCGCTGTGTCTGGCCGAGTTGGCCAGTCGCTTCGACGGCCCGGGCGGCCCCGCCCTCTACCTCACCCGCGCCTTTGGTCCGACGGCGGGGTTCTTCGCCGGCTGGCTTGCCTGGTGCGCCACCGTGCTCGGCGCAGCCTCTCTGCTCAACCTCCTGGCCGGCCTGGTCCCGTCCGCCCTCGGCGCGCCGAGGACGCTGGTGATCGTTCTTACGGCGGCGGCGATGACCGGCTTCGTCATGACCGGCTCCAGCCGCTCCGCGTCGGCGAGCTCGCTCCTGGCCGGGCTCAAGGTCATGCTCCTCGCCGGCATAGCGACAGGCGCGCTGCTAGGGCCTGCGAGCCCGGCGCGGTTGCCGCCGGCCGCGCCGCAGCCCCTTGCGGCCCTGGTCTTGGTCTTTTTCGCCTTCGTCGGCTTCGAGCGGCCGACAGCGATGGCGGGCGAGGTGCGCGGAGCACGGGTCAACGTCCCCCTAGCGCTGACCGTCGCTATGCTGGCCATCGGCCTTCTCTACGCAGGCGTATTCGTAGCCTGCCTGCGCGACCTGCCTGATCTCGCGCGGAGTGAGCAGCCCGTTGGCGACCTGGCCATCCGCGCCTTCGGCCTAAGGACGGCGCGGACGCTGGATGCGGGCGCCGCCGTCATCATCCTCGGCACGCTGGCGAGCCAGTGGATCACTGCGCCACGGCTCCTCCTGGCGCTCGCCTCCGACGGGCGGCTTCCCGAGGCGCTGGCGCGCCTCAGCGCGCGTCGGCGCACGCCCGACGTCGCGATCGTCTTCACCGGGGTGAGTGCGGCGCTGCTCGCCCTTCTCGGCGGCATCGCCGGAGCGGCGACCGCCTCCAGCGCCGCCAGGCTGCTGATCTTTCTGGGATGCGGCGCGGCGGTGCTGCGGTTTCGCATGCACCCGGCCGCGCCGGCGGCGCGCTTCCGCTTGCCCGGGGGCGCGGCCATCGCGATAGGTGTCGTCCTCAGCTGCGCGGCGCTGCTGGCGAGCGCCGGCGCAGAAGCCCCACAGCTCGCGGCGCTGATCGCCCTTGGAGGCCTGATATGGCTCTCGACAGCTTTGAGCCAGCGGATGCGACAGTGAAGATGCTCGTCGCAGACCTGACGGTGGAGCCCCTCGGTCCAGTACTGGGCGCAGAGGTCTCGGGGCTGCGGCTCCAAGGCGGCCTCGATCCTGAGCAGGCCACAGCGCTTCGCTCGCTGCTGCTGCGCTACAAGGTGCTGGTCTTCCGGGACCTCGACCTCAGCCACGAAGAGCACTTGGCGCTGGGCCGCGTATGGGGCGAGCTGGAAGGTCATCCGGTGATCGCCCACCTGCCGGGCTTCCCTGAGATCCTGACATCCGCGGCTCCGACGGCCGGGTGGAGGACGAGGCTGCCGACCGGCGCTTCCGGCGCCTCGACAAGTGGCATGCCGACGTGACCTTCCGCGCGAGACCCTCGCTCGGCGCGGTGCTGCGCGCGGGCGAGCTGCCGGCCTCGGGCGGCGATACGCTCTGGGTCGACGCCGCGGCGGCTTATCAGGGCCTGTCGGACAAGGTGAAGGCGGAGATAGAGGGACGCACCGCCGTCCACGACCTCCTCTTCGACTTCGGCGACCGGGTCGCGCCGGAGCGTCGCGCTGCCATGGCTGCTGAGTTCCCGCCCCAGCACCACCCCATCGTGCGCATCCATCCCGAGACGGGCCAGCGCGTGCTGTTCGTCAACGCCAGCTTCACCAGCCGGATTGACGGCCTGGAAGAGACGGAAAGCGCCGCCCTGCTGGCCCACCTCCTCGATCAGTTCAAGACCCCGGAATACCAGATGCGCTTCCGCTGGAGCCGCGACGCGGTGGCCATCTGGGACAATCGATCCACCCAGCACTATCCCGTCGCGGACTACTGGCCTGCGCGCCGCCGGATGGAGCGGGTCACCATCGCTGGCGACGTCCCGAGAGGCTGATGTCGCCCGCGGCTCAGAACGCCAGCTTTGCGCCCACCAGCAGCAGCGTCGTCGCCAGGATGGGGCGCAGCAGACGCTCGGGGATGCGCGCCGTCATGGAGCTGGCGATGATGATGCCCGGTATCGAGCCGACCAGCAGCGATCCGAGAAGCTCAACATCGACCGATCCCATCAGCCAGTGGCCCGCGCCCGCAATCAAGGTGAGCGGCACGGCGTGGGCGATGTCGGAGCCCACGATTCGCGCTATCGGCATCTTTGGATAGAGGAAGATCAGGACCGTCACTCCGATGGCCCCTGCGCCGACTGAAGAGAGGGTGATGAGGCAGCCCAGCGCCGCGCCGAGGACCACCGTCAGGACCGTAATGGCTCTCGGGCCGGGCTCGATCGCGTGGCGCGTGGCGAACTCGAAAATATGGCGACGGAAGAGAAGCGTCACCGAGGTAAGGAGCAGGGTCGCGCCGAGGACGGTGGAGATCAGCCTGGCGGCTGCCTCACCCTGTAGGTGCAGGGCGTAGAGGAGCGCCACTGTGGCCGCCGTCGCCGGCACGCTGCCAAGCGCCATCCGGCCGGTGATCCTCCAGTCCACCGTCTTGTTGGCGCCATGCACGGTGGCGCCCACGCTCTTAGTCGCTGAGGCGTAGAGGAGGTCCGTGCCGACTGCCGTGCTGGGATGGAAGTGGAATAACAACACCAGAAGCGGCGTCATCAGTGCTCCGCCGCCTACGCCCGTCAGACCTACCAGCGCGCCGACCAGCAGGCCCGAGGCGGCGTAGAGTGGGTTGAAGCCGCTCATCCGAGGGAGCGGCGCGCCGTGCATCCCAACGGCGCCGATTGCGAAGAGAGCCAGCGCCGCGACGAGCGCCAGTACGATCCCAGTCCGTATTGTCAGAAAGGGTCGAGGATGGATCAGCGCGAAGCGTTCGGTCATGGTGGTCTCCAACGTCAACCTCGCTCATGAGGGTCGCCGCGTCGATCCACCGAAATCTTCATGGGCGGGGAGTTTAGCTGACCCGCATCGTGGCCACGAGAGTCCTCCACGATGCGAAAGTTGGAGATGCTCCTAGCGCCATAGAGCCAATTGTCATTTGACCTGCGCCCTCGTTCCAACGCTCAGGCGCTCGGCATTCTTGCTCCCGCTCCAGTTCCCGTTCGCGCCATTGCACTCGCGCCCGCGTCTGAGCGGATGGACAGGAATACGTGTCGCCCTCATCAGAGAACCTGCAGCGGTCTTCCAGAAAAACGAGCTTCCAAGGTTTTTGGGGATCGGGTTTGGTCCGCCCGAGTAGGGGGACGAACATGGATGCTGCAACGAGCCGTCGCGGTGCGGCGCTACGTAAACTCTGCATGACCACCGCAGGTCTTGCGCCGCTCGTTGCCGCTGGAGCCGCAATGGCGCAGCCCCCCGCTCCGGCCGCCGCCCCAACCGACTTGCAGGCCCAGGTCCGCAGCCTGACTACGCTCGTCGAGCGATTATCAGAGCACGATCAAGCCCTCCAGGCCCAAGTCCAGGCGCTCCAGAAAAGGCTGGATGAGAAACCTATCGGGGCGACCGCGACCGCGGCCCCGCCCAACAGCGACAACGCAGTACCCCGGGCCGAGCAGAACGCGGCCCCAGGTCTGACTGTCGCGACCAGCGGCGGCCCTCAAGTCGCCTCGGGATCCGAAGTTGCTGAGCCGCGGGTTGCGCAAAACGAGACCCACATCTTCAATCTCTCCAGCCCCGACGGCCAATACACAATCGGCTTTGCGGGCGTAGCCCAATTCGACACGGGAGACTACCTGAGCTTCAATCCGCGGTCCAAAGTGGTTGGTCCGCAGGAGCTGTCGACTGGCGTGAACGCACGGCGGGCGCGCATCGGCTTCGCCGGCAAGGCGGCGGGTGACTGGAGCTACGCCTTCATCTACGACGCGGGCGGAAACCAGGATACCACCCAGCGGGGCATTGAGACGGCCCAGATCGTTTATGGCGGGTTCAAGGAGGTCGCGCTGGAACTCGGCTATTCTAATACCTTCTTCACCCTGGACCAGTCCACCAGTTCCAACGACCTGCTGTTCCTGGAGCGGGCCTCCCCCTCCAACATAGCTACAAACGTCAATACGGGCGATAACCGAGCTAACCTTGGCGTGCGTTTCTACGGCGACCGGTACTGGATCGGCGGCTATCTGACTGGCCCAGTTGCGAGCAGCGACAGCCACACCAACGTCGGCGAACGGCTGGGCTCCTTCCAGCGGGCGGCCTTCCAGGTGCTGAAAGGGCGAGACTACAGCGTCCACCTGGGCGTCGGCGTGGACGAGCTAATCGATGGGCCGACCACCGGCGCGAACACGCCTACGACTCTGGCGCTCAGCGACCAGCCTGAACTGCGGATTGATCCGACCACCCTGCTGAACACCGGTACGCTCGGGACCACAGCGCATGCGGTCACGGGCGCGCAGGTCTACGACGCCGAGACCGCCGCCACCTTCCGCAACCTGTTCTATCAAGGCGAGTACTACCACTACGACATCGATCGCAACGGCCTTGGGACCGCCAGCTTCGACGGCGGCTACGCTCAGGTGGCCTGGGCCCTGACCGGAGAGGCGCACCGTTACAACCCGCAGGCGGGCGCCTACTACCGCCTCTATCCCGCCCATCCGTTCTCGTTGAAGGACGGTGGGCTGGGAGCCATCGAGCTGGCCGGGCGCATCAGCTACATCGACCTGAACAGCGAGTACAACCCGGCCATCGCGCTCTCCAAGGAACCGGCGGCCATCAATGGCGGCCGTCAGACCGGCTATACGCTGGGTCTGAACTGGTATCCCAACGACCTGCTTCGCTTCATGCTCGACTACAACCACGTCATCTTCGACAAGGCGAACGGCGCGGCCGTGACAGGAGCAGCCTTGGGCGTACCCGTAGGTGACACCTTCGACGCTCTGTCGCTCCGCGCTCAGATCGTGTTTTGACGCGACGCCAACGCCCAGAGACGGAGGACGATCACGCGCGCACCCACTTGTGCGTCCTTGAGCCTAGCGCGACCTATGGAAGGTGATTGTGAACGACACCTTATTCTGGGCCAGTGTGGACCGCAGCGCCGGCCCTGATAGGTGTTGGAATTACCTTGGCCCGAGGGATGGCCAAGGTAATGGCCGTGTCAGGGCTGTCGTGGGTGGTCGCTGGTCCATGCAACCACCACAGCGCATCGCCTGGTTCCTTGAGCTGGTCCCCAGAATTCGGACAGGTGGCTAAGGTGGGTTCGACCGAGAGGAA
>CAXUEN010000047.1:0-10665 GCA_964249945.1 uncultured Caulobacteraceae bacterium
GCGGCTCGACCCGAGCTTCGGCGCGCTGGCCCCCGGGCGCGGGCTGGTGGAGGGGACGCTGGGGCGGGAGGGCGAGCCCTCACGCGCCGAGCGGGGCTACATCCACGCCGGGCCGCCGGGCGCGGGCCACTTCGTCAAGATGGTCCATAACGGCATCGAATACGGGCTGATGCAGGCCTATGCGGAAGGCTTCGACATCCTGCGGACCAAGAACTCAAAGGAACTGCCGGAGGACGAGCGCTTCGAGCTGGACGTGTCGGACATCGCGGAGGTCTGGCGGCGAGGCAGCGTGGTGTCCTCCTGGCTGCTGGACCTCGGCGCCATAGCGCTCGCCAAGGATCCTTCGCTCGCCAACTTCTCCGGCTACGTCCAGGACTCCGGTGAGGGGCGCTGGACGGTGCAGGCGGCCATTGAGGAGGCGGTGCCGGCCGACGTGCTGACCGCGGCGCTCTACACCCGCTTCCGCTCGCGTCAGGAACACACCTATGCCGAGCGCATGCTGTCGGCCATGCGCTTCGGCTTCGGCGGCCACGTGGAGACTCACGGCCCCGTCGACCCGCAGGAGGTCAAGGACCGCGTGGCCGAAAAGGCTGCGCACTGAGATGGCCGACGACCCGGCGATGGGCGCCCAGGCCAGCTTGGCGCACCCCAGCGAGGTGACGGCGCGCACCCTGCCGCCCGCTGATCCGTGCGCGCTCGTCCTGTTCGGCGCGACGGGCGATCTGGCCCGGCGGCTGGTGGTTCCGGCGCTCTACAACCTCTCCTGCTCCGGCGCCCTGCCCGAGCGCTTCACCCTGATCGGCGTCGCGCGCGGCGAGGACGACGTGGAGAGCTGGAAGGCGGCGCTGCACGACGCGCTGCAGGGCGCGGCCGCCGACCGGTCCGGCACCTTCAGCGCCGACCGGATCGACGCGACAGCCTGGGGACGGCTGGCCGACGCCATGGTCTTCATCCAGGGCGACCTGACCGGGCCCAAGCCGTACGAGGAACTCCGCTCGGCCCTGGCGGCGGCGGACCGCGAGCGGGGCGCACAGGGCAACGCCATCTTCTACCTCGCCGTGGCGGACCCCCTGTTCGGGACCATCGTCGAGCGCTTGGCCGCAGCCGGCCTGACCGACCAGGAGCCCGACGGCTCGGGCCGGCCCACCCGCTGGCGGCGGGTGGTGATCGAGAAGCCGTTCGGCCACGACCTAGCCTCCGCCCGCGCGTTGAACGCCGGCATCGGACAGACGCTGGCCGAGGACCAGATCTTCCGCATCGACCACTTCCTCGGCAAGGACACCGTCCAGAGCATCCTGGCGTTCCGCTTCGCCAACGGCCTGTTCGAGCCGATCTGGAACCGGGACCGCATTGACCACGTCCAGATCACCGCCGCCGAGACGGTCGGCGTGGAGGCGCGAGGCAGTTTCTACGAACGGACCGGAGCGCTGCGCGACATGGTCCCCAACCATATCTTCAGCCTCCTGTCCCTGGTGGCCATGGAGCCGCCGGCCGGCTTCGACGCCGCCTCCGTGCTGGCCCGCAAGGCCGACGTGCTGGCCGCCATCCCACCTGTGCAGCCTGAAGACGCCGTGCGCGGCCAGTACGGCGCGGGCGAAGTCAAGGGGATGGCGAAGCGGGCCTACCGCGGCGAGCCGGACGTGGCCGAGGACTCCGGTGTGGAGACCTATGCGGCCTTGCAGCTGGAGATCGACAACTGGCGCTGGGCGGGGGTGCCCTTCTTAATACGTACCGGCAAGCACCTGACGGGCCGGATGACCGAGATCGCCATCCGCTTCAAGCCCGCACCCTTCGCGATCTTCCAGGACACCGAAGTGGATCGTATGCGCGCCAACTGGCTTGTGCTGCGCATCGCTCCGGACGAGAGCATCTCGTTGCAGTTCGAAGTCAAGCAGAGGGGCCCGCTGATGGACCTGGCGGCCGTGGACATGGCCTTTCGCTACGACGACTGGTTCGTCCGTCAGCCGAACGTCGGTTACGAGACCCTGATCTACGACGTCATGATAGGCGACGCCTCGCTGTTCATGCGCGCCGACCTGGTGGAGCACGGCTGGCGCATCCTGCAGCCGGTGCTGGACGCCTGGACCCAGCCGGCGGGGGACTTTCCGAACTACGCCTCGGGCGAGGCGGGGCCGCCCGACGCAGACTCCCTGATTGCGCGCGACGACGAACACAGGCGCTGGCGCCCGATCGATGCGGCGCCCCGCCGGGTTCCGGCATGACGTCCGCCCGCGACATCCGCCTGCTGCTGAGCGACGTGGACGGCACGCTCGTCACCCGCGACAAGGTGCTGACGCCGGCGGCGATCCAGGCCGTCCGGTCGCTCCAGGCCGCCGACGTCGGCTTCACCGTGACCAGCAGCCGCCCGCCGTTCGGCCTGCGCATGCTGGTGGAGCCGCTCCGCCTCGAGCTCCCGATCGGCGGGTGCAACGGCGGCCTGCTGGTCCAGCCCGACTACAAGGTGATCGAAGCCAACCTGATAGATGCGGCCACGGCCCGCACCGTGGTGGCGTTCCTGCGGGGCATGGACCTCGACGTCTGGCTCTACACCGCAACCGAGTGGTTCGTGCCCGCCGCCACCGCCGCCCACGTGGAGCGCGAAGCCTGGATCCTGAAGTCCGAACCGGTGGTCGCCGCCCGCTTCCCCGCCGACGTCCTCGCCCGTGCGGTGAAGATCGTCGGCGTCTCGGAGGACCTTGGGGGGGTGGGCGAGGCCGAGGCGCACGCCCAGGCGATGTTCGGCGATCGGGTGAGCGCCACGCGTTCGGCCCACTATTTCCTGGACGTGACCAGCCCGCGCGCTAGCAAGGGCGACGTGGTCGAGATGCTGGCCAGGACCCTGGCCCTGTCCCCCGACCAGATCGGCACCATCGGCGACATGCCCAACGACGTCCTCATGTTCCGCCGCAGCGGTTTCTCCATCGCCATGGGCAACGCCAGCGACGAGGTGAAGGCGCAGGCCACCGCCGTCACCCTCTCCAACGACGAGGATGGCTTCGCCCATGCCGTAAACACCTTCATCCTGGCAGGGAGAGCGCAATGATCCCGCGTGTACGCGAGATACTGAGCTGGTACGGCGCCGAGAACGTCGGCGTGCTGACCAACCTGGCGCGGGTCCTGAACCACGGGCGGCTCGGCGGCGAGGGCAAGATCGTGATCCTGCCCGTCGACCAGGGGTTCGAACACGGCCCGGCCCGCTCCTTCGCACCCAACCCGCCGGCCTACGACCCGCGCTACCACTTCGAGCTGGCCATCGAGGCGGGCTGCAGCGCCTACGCCGCCCCGCTCGGCTTCCTTGAGGGGGCCGCGCGGGACTACGCCGGCGACATACCGCTCATCCTGAAGCTGAACGACGCCGACAGCCTTCATGACGACGAAGCGCCGAGCCAAGCCCTGACCGGCAGCGTGCGCGACGCGCTCAGGCTGGGCTGCAGCGCCGTCGGCTTCACCATCTATCCCGGTTCTGGGCGGCAAAACGAGATGTTCGGGCAGCTGCGCGCCTGCGCCGAGGAGGCGAGGGCGGCCGGCCTCGCCGTGGTGGTCTGGTCCTATCCCCGCGGCTCGGGCCTCAGCAAGGACGGCGAGACGGCGGTCGACGTGGTCGGCTACGCCGCCCACATCGCCGCCCAGCTCGGCGCCCACATCGTGAAGGTTAAGCTGCCCTCAAGCCATCTGGAGCAGGCCGCCGCACGCAAGGTGTACGAGGCGGAGCGCGTCCCCATCGCCAGCCTTGCCGAGCGTGTGGCCCACGTGGTGCAGTGCACCTTCGCCGGGCGGCGCATTGTCATCTTCTCCGGCGGTGCGGCCAACTTCGACGATGACGCCTTGCTGGAGGAAATCCGGGCGATCCGGGCCGGCGGCGGGTTCGGCTCCATCCTTGGGCGCAACGTGTTTCAGCGCCCGCGCGACAAGGCCGTGCAACTGCTCGGCGAGGTGATGGACATCTACGCCGGGGCGGCGGCGTGAGCGTGGCCGCCGGCCAGGTCATCATCGCGCCCTCCATCCTGTCGGCCGATTTCGGCCGGCTGGCCGAGGAGATCGCGGCGGTGGACGCGGCCGGGGCGGACTGGATTCATGTGGACGTGATGGACGGCCGCTTCGTGCCGAACATCTCCTTCGGACCGGTGGTGCTGAAGGCGGTGCGGCGCGCGACGGCCAAGCCGCTCAACGTCCACCTGATGATCGTGGAGCCGGATCGCTACCTTGAGGCCTTCGCCGAGGCGGGGGCCGACCATATCTTGGTGCAATCGGAGCCGGGCTCCACCGTCCACCTGCACCGCACGCTCTCGCGCATCCGCGAACTCGGAAGGAAGGCGGGGGTGGTGCTCGATCCCGCGAGCCCGATCGACATGATCGAGTACGTCCTGCCGCTGGTCGACATCGTGCTGGTCATGACGGTCAACCCGGGCTTCGGCGGCCAAGCCTTCCTGCCGGACATGCTGCCGAAGATCGAGCGGCTGCGTCGGCTCTGCGAGACGCGGGGGCTGAACCCGGTGATCGAGGTCGACGGCGGCCAAGACGCGGCGCATGCGCGTGAAGCGGTCTCGGCGGGCGCGACCGCCGTCGTCGCGGGGACCGCCATCTTCGGCGCGCCCGACTACGCCGCCGCCATCCGATCCATCCGGCAGCGATGCGGACCGTGAGCGACACCTCTCCAAGGTTGCAAATCTGGCCTGACGCGGGCGCCCTGACCCACGGTGTCGCCGACTGGCTGCTCGGGCTGGCGCTTGCTACGGAGGGCCGGTTCAGCCTCTGCCTTTCCGGCGGCTCCACGCCGAAGGCGCTCTACCAGTTCCTCGGCCAGCCGCCCTTCTGCGACCGCATGCCCTGGGCGCGCATCCACCTGTTCTGGGGCGACGAGCGCTTCGTGACGCCCGACGACCCGCTGAGCAACTTCAGGATGGTGCGCGAGGCGCTCCTGGACCATGCCCCCATACCGCCGGCCAACGTCCATCCCATGCCGACCGGGGACGCAGACCCCTCGGCCGCCGCGACGGCCTACCAGGCCACCCTGCAGGCCTTCTACGGCGACAGCCGTCTGCACGCCGGGCGCCCCCTCTTCGACGTCACCCTCCTGGGGCTCGGGCCGGACGGGCACACCGCATCGCTGTTTCCTGGCTCCGGCGTGCTGGCGGAGCGGGAAGGCTGGGTGGCCGCCGTGATCGGCGCCAAGGCGGAAGCCCGCATCACCTTGACCTACACGGCCCTGGAGAGCAGTCGCCACACCGCCTTCCTCGTCGCGGGGCTGGAGAAGGCGCCCGTGCTCGCCCGGCTGAGGGAAGGCGACGAGGCCCTGCCTGCGGCCAGGCTCGCCCGGCAAGGTGAGGCCGCCGTCTTCTGTGACTCCGCCGCAGCGGGGCGCGCGTGAAGCTGTCCTCCGCTCCCTCCAGCGACGGCGCTCGCGCGACGTCGAGCCTCCACCGGCCGCTGGTGGTCGCCAATTGGAAGATGAACGGCACGAGCAGGAGCCTCGCCGGTGCGCGCAGAGTCGCCGACGCCCTTCGTGAGCGAAAGTGCGGAGCCCGCGTGGTCATCTGCGCGCCGGCGACCCTGATCGACCGGCTGGCGCACGTGCTCGAGGGCAGCGGCGTCGAGGTGGGCGGCCAGGACGTCCATACGGAGGAGAGCGGGGCGTTCACGGGCGAGATCAGCGCGTCGATGCTACTGGACGCCGGCGCGCGCCTGGTGATCGTGGGGCACAGCGAGCGCAGGCTCGCCCACGGCGAGACGGACGCCGTCGTGGCGCGGAAGGCCCAGGTCGCCATGGATGCGGGCCTGACGCCGATCATCTGCGTCGGGGAGAGCGCAGAGGTCCGCGGGACCGGGGCGGCCGCCGAGTTCGTCGGCCGCCAGACCCTCGCCTCGACCCCCGACCGCCTCGCCGCCCATCGACCGTTCTATATGGCCTACGAACCCTTGTGGGCGATCGGGAGCGGCTGCGTGCCGACCCTGGCCGAGATCGAGCAGGTTCACACCAGCCTTCGGGGTCTACTGCAGGCGAAGTTCGGGCCGGAAGCTGCAGAGGCGGCTATCCTGTACGGCGGCTCGGTCACGCCCGATAACGCTGGCAAAATCGTCGGCCTCGCCGCCGTGGGGGGACTCCTGGTCGGCCGGGCTTCTCTCGATGCCGAGGCGTTCCTGTCGCTTCTCGCCACCTTAGACCAGACCCTCAAGCGATAGCGCCAGCAGGGGGAGCGGCCGACGTGATCTTGATGGACAAGCCGAGAGCGGCGGTCCGGGCGGCCCTGCGGGGGACGTTGCTGGCCATGGTCCTGCTGCGCTTGTTCGTCCTGGCGACCATCGTGGCGGCGCGCCGGCCGACGCTGCCTGGGCGATCGATCCGGCCCATACCATCAACCAGTAGGGCCACCGCATCTGGCGGGTGGGCGAGGCGAGCCTGGAGAGTTCGCCCAAGAGCATCGCCCAGACGCCCGACGGCCAGAGGTAGCGGCGCTCGCGCTGATGATTGCCTTGGGTACAGCGATCGGAGGTATGGTGCTGCGCGGCTTGTCGCGGGTGGCCAATGACGATGAGCGGAGCGATTCCTCCGAGCTGAGATCATGAACGTTTCGGCCTCGATGATGAGCGCGGCGCATGCTGTCACCGGTGCTTCAGTCGGGCTCCTCGTCCTGTTGTTCGCCGCTGGAGTGGCGCTCTTTCTATGGAGTAGACCGAGACGTTGATAACGCCTGGTCCTCTGGCGACAGGTCGAACTCGATCACAGGTCACCAGCCTATGAGATTTCACTGGACCAGATTTACGGTCGGGCCGATCAGAGCCCGCTGAACCAGTTGAACCCTTGCTTCTCCCAATACCCGCTCGGATAGGTATTGGTCACCTCAAGAGAGGTGATCCACTTGGGGTTCTTGAAGCCCAGTTTGGTAGAGGTGCGCAGTCTCAACGGGAAGCCGAAGGGATCCGCCAGAGGCTCGCCGGCATAGTCGATGGCCAGCAGGGTCTGGGGATGCATGGCGGTCGCCATGTCGATGCTGCTCGGGTAGCTGTCGGCAGTCTGGAAGGCGACGTACTTGGCGCGCAGGTCCGCCCCGACCCGCTTCAGGAAGTCGCCGAGCGGCACCCCCGACCATTCGCCGATGTAGTCCCACCCTTCTACGCAGACGTGACGGATGACCATGTCGCGCTGAGGGAGTGCGGCCATCTGCTTCAAGGTCCAAGGGCGCTTGTCGGCGATCAGGCCGCCCAGCTCCAGTTTCCAATTTGCCCCGTCGACGGGCTGGACATGCATTATATCGTAGTAGGCGTTATAGCGCGGCGGCTTGAGCACCTTGGACCGCGGATAGGTGGGGGCCAACCGGTTTTCACTGAAGAGAAGCGCCTGAACCTTGTCGTTGAACGATGAGATGGAGCGAAGGGCCGCATCTATCTCGTGATTGTTCTCGGGTGCGCAGCCGGTTAGCTGGGTCAACAGACCGAGCGACAGGGCGCCTTTCAGCGCCAGCCGACGCTCCACAGCTCGCACTAAGGGTTGATGGTTGTCGAGGATGGCGGGGTCTGGCGGTATCAACGGCCGCCGCAACGACCTCATGACGGTCTCACCCGCGGGCCGCCGGCGATCATGGCCCACAAGGTCTTAGGCACCAGCAAGGCCAGCGCTATATGGACGACCAGGAAGCCGACGATGACGGACATGCCCAGGAAATGCGCAAGCCGCGCCCCCTGGAAGCCGCCGAACAAGGCTGTGAGCCAAGCCAGCTGGACCGGCTTCCATATGGCGAAACCGGTTATCACCTGAAGGACTCCGGCCAGGATGACCACGATATACAGGAACTTCTGCACTGCATTGTAGCGTGTGAGGTCCTCGTGCGCCACGTGGAAGCGAAGCGTCTCCTTTATCGTCCCGATGAACTCGCCGATCCGGATCGGCAACAACTTGCTCCTGAAGCGGCGGGTGACAAAGCCGTAGACGAGGTAGGCAAGGCCGTTGGCCATGAGCAGCCACATCGCCGCAAAGTGCCAGAGCAGGCTGGCCGCGGCCCAACTTCCAAGTCTCATCCAGTCGGGAAAGTACAACCAGCCAAAAATGGCGTTGTCGTCGTAGATGCCCCATCCGGATGTGAACATGATTATCATCGCTATCGCGTTCAGCCAGTGCATCACCCGTAGGATCGCCGGATGCAGCTTTGGATGCCCTTTCTCGGGCTTGGCGCCGACTAGAGCCGTCAATGCGAACCTCCTACGGGATCTATTCTATTTTCAAGTCACAACGGCATCAGCCACGCGTAGGGAGACGCCCTCTGCGCGCAGTTGATCAATTTTCGTCGCCCGCTCGGATCAGCCCCGTATCGCTCCTGGCGCTCCGGACCCGGGCTACCAGCGAAGGGTCTCGAGTTCAATGCGCATGATGGGAACAATAGAGAGTATAGCGCTGGAAAGCAACATGACGATATCATTAGCAAGAGCAAACTAGCTACGTTGGCGCCCATGCTCGATTGATCCGTATCGTGCCTGCAGGGCCGCTCGATGTCAGAAATGAAGATTTCACCGTCCAACGTCTTCTGGTACGAGCGGGCGGCCGGTTGTTTCACGCAGCGCCCGAAGGGACGAACCGGAGGGCAGGTGTCAAGTCAGCCGGCTAAGGGACGGAGTATGAGCCGAAATGAAGCCGTCTAAGCGCACTGATCCGATGCCGGCTGAACGGGGCTTCTGGTTGTGAGGCGAGGCCGAAAGCCGGGCTTCCGGCGCGCCACGGTGGCTTTTTTCCTTATGCTGGGCGCGGCGTCGGCTCCGGCGCAGGCGCAGATCGGTGACGGTCCGCCCGACCTGACCCTCAGCCTGAAGGAAAGACAGGCCACGCGCATTCCCCAGCCTGTGCGGGTAGGCGACCTTCGCGGCGAGCACGTGATCATGGCGGGAAATCGCCTGAGACAGATCGGGACCGTGGTTGGCGTATTCCGGTCAGGCGACGACGACCTCTCCCTCGTATTCCGATACGGGACGATCTTCGGCTTCGGCGGAAGGCCCATCGCTGCGGATATCAGCGACGTCTACCTGGTCGGGCGTTACGTGAAGGTCATTGACTTGGATAGGCGCGCCCTGCGCGCCCTACCTAACTTTGCGGCTTCGAAGGGCAGCTTCCCGGATCCTCGTGAAGTCATTCGCATGGGGGTCGACCGCAAGTATTGAACCGACGGACTGCTCCCGATACCAGCCTATCACTGAGGTCGCGGGCGTCTGCGGCGATGCTTCTTCGGAAAGGTTTGACGTAGGGGCGCAATTGAGCGATCCGCGTCGTTCCTATGCGCAAGGCTTTCCTGACTGGAGCCGCGGGGGCCTTGGCCCGGGAGGTTCTGGCGGGTTTGCTGGCCCTCGGCAGCGTGCCGCTCGTCGATCTGGTTAGGGTGTCGGGCACGCTCTTCGCGCCCGGGCGGCCCGCCTGGATCATGTCTAGAGAAGACGCAGCACGGCGATCCTGAGGTCCCGACCTAACTCGGTCGGAATTTTAAGCCTTGCCGACCATCTGGAAAGCCCAGCCTTGACGCTTTGCGCAAGCACCTTCAAATTGGCGGGAGGGGAGCCAAGACGTTGCGTCCAGAGCCACGGGTCCAGATCCGCTTTGGCGCGGCGGCGGCTGTATTGATACTGACTTTGACGTCGGTGGCCGCCTTTGTCCCGGATCCCTTTCTGACCCAGAAGGTCTACGCCACATCGGTGGACAACGTTGATTCCGTTGCGCCGGGCCTGCCGGTATACTTCGCGGGCGGACAGGTGGGACAGGTTCGATGGGTGCGGCTTGATCCGGCGCGGAACCTGTATGCGGTGGGCGTGGGGCTCAGGCGTGACTGGAGGCCGCCGCCCTGCGCCGTGGTGCGGATCGCTGCGGTCAACCCACTCGCGGCGGCGAAGATCGAAGTGCTTGGACGCACGCTCGGGGCGGTCGGTCCACCGCAGAGCTGTCAGGCGTTCCGGCTCTCCACCGGCTGCGCCCGCCTGGCGCCCCCGGCCGCGGCCGCCGAGCCGCTGGACGGCTGTCTCAGGCAGGGGGACCTGACCCAGCTCGCGGCGGCGGCGCTCGCCCAGGCCTCCCAGACCCTGGTGCAGGGCCAGGCCCTGCTCGCGCGCTTCGATGGCATGGCGGCGGGCGCCGCGGGCAAGGGCGCCGGCGGCTTCGACCTAGCGGCGGTCGGGCGCAACGTGACCTCCACCAGCGCATCTTTGGACGCCATCTCCGCCAAGCTGAACGCGACCTTGAGCCCGCAGCGGCAGGCCGACCTCAGCGCCGCCATCGGTGACCTGCGCACCGTCAGCGGCAAGGCGGCGGCCTTCGACATGGCCTCGGTGCAGACCACCGTGGCGCGCACCAACGCCCTGCTGGAGCAGATGAACGGGCTGCTGCAGGACAACCGGCGCAGCATCCAGGCCATGGCCAGCCAAGGCGCCGGCCTGACCAGCGACAGCCGCAGCCTGCTCTCCGCCATGCAGGCCGACATGGTCGCCGCCAGCGCCAACCTGGAGCGGTCCACGTCCAACCTGGACGCCCTGTCGGAGCGGCTGAACGGTGATCCCGGCTTCCTGGTCAAGGGCGCCCGCTACGCCGACCCGCCGCAGCCGGACGCGCCGCGATGAGCCGGGCGGCCGCCTTCCCGATCCTGTTGGCGCTCTGGCTCGGCGGCTGTGCAGCGGTCGGCGCGCCCCGCCCCGTGACGA
>CAXUEN010000048.1:0-3655 GCA_964249945.1 uncultured Caulobacteraceae bacterium
CTCCCCCTCCGCGCGACCCCAACACCGGCATCCCACACATTCCCGAACCGACAACCTGAAGCTTCGCGCGTCCCGTCAGGCCCCTCAGACCTGCATGATCTCTTGTTCCTTGGTTTTCAAGGCGTCGTCGATGCGCTTCACCGCCGCGTCGGTGAAGCCCTGGACCTCGTCGCCGGCCTTCTTGGAGTCGTCCTCGGAGATGGCGCCGTCTTTCTGCGCCTTCTTCAGGTCCTCCATGGCCTCGCGCCGCACGTTGCGCACGGCGACCTTCTGCTGCTCGGCGTATTTGCCGGCCAGCTTGGCGAGGTCCCGCCGCCGCTCCTCGGTGAGAGGTGGAATCGGGATGCGCAGCGTCTGGCCGTCGGTCAGCGGGTTCAGGCCCAGTCCGGCGTTCCGGATCGCCTTCTCGGTGGGGATAACCAGGGCCTTGTCCCAGACGCTGACGGTGATCATCCGCGGCTCCGGCACGCTGACCGATCCCACCGCGTTCAGCGGCATGGTCGAACCGTAGGCCTCCACCGTGATGGGCTCCAGCAGTCCGGCGTTGGCGCGGCCGGTGCGCAGGCCCCCAAACTCGTCCTTCAGCGCATCCACCGCCTTGGCCATCCGGTCGTCGTACTTGGAGAGGTCGGGCTTGCTCATAGGGCTCACGTCTCGGCGATCAGGCGCGTTAAGTCCAGGCCCCGGAAGCCGGCGGCTGGGCGGGGCATCCTAAACGGCGGCGAGCGGCTTCTCGGTGATCACCGTATGTACGCCGCGCCCCAGCATCACGTCCACCAGCGCGCCCGGACGGCGGATGGAGAAGACGACAATGGGGATGCCGCTCTCGCGCATCAGGCTGATGGCCGAGGCGTCCATGACCTTCAGGTCCTGGGACAGCACCTCCAGATAGCTCAGCCGGTCGTAACGCTTGGCGTCGGGGTCGCGCTTGGGGTCGGCGGTGTAGACGCCGTCGACGCTGGTGCCCTTCATCAGGGCGTCGCAGCCCATCTCGGCGGCCCGTAGCGCCGCGGCGGTGTCGGTGGTGAAGAAGGGATTGCCGGTGCCGGCGGCGAAGATCACCACCCGGCCCTTCTCCAGGTGGCGGGCGGCGCGCCTGCGGATGTAGGGCTCGCACACAGAAGCCATGGGGATGGCGGACTGCACTCGAGTCTCCACACCGTGGCGCTCAAGCGCGTTCTGCATGGCGAGCGCGTTCATCACCGTGGCCAGCATGCCCATGTAGTCGGCGGAGGTGCGGTCCATGCCCTTGGCGGCGCCGGAGAGGCCGCGGAAGATGTTGCCGCCGCCGATGACCAGGCAGAGTTCGACGCCGAGCTTGACGATCTCGGCGATGTCGCGGGCCACGCCGTCGACGGTGTTCATGTCGATGCCGTATGGCGTGTCGCCCATCAGCACCTCTCCCGACACCTTGAGCAGCACCTTGCGGAAGCGGAGCGGGGGCTGGGCGGGCGCGAGGGAGGGAGTCATGTCTTCAACCTCGCGAGCCGCCGGGAACGGTCACGTACATTACCGATTGGAGGCGCGGGCGGCACCTAAGAACATCAAACCGCGACGCCTTGCCCTCCTTGATCCTCCCCTCTTGGGGGAGGGGAACCATGCGAAGCCCGGTGGAGGGGGCCGCGCCGCCGGCGCCCAAGCGGAAGCACCCTCAGTCGGCTTCGCCGACAGCTCCCCCGGTGGGGGAGCATCCAGCGATCGGTTACTGCCCGGTAAGCGCCGCGACTTCGCCCGCGAAGTCGTCCTTGGTCTTCTCCACGCCTTCGCCGAGCGCCAGCCGCACGAAGCCGGTGAGCGCGACGGGCGCACCGAGCGCCTTGGCCTGCTCGGCCACGAATTGCTCAATGGTCTGGTCGGGGTTCATGACAAAGGCCTGCTTCAGCAGCACCACCTCCTCGTAGAACTTGCGGATGCGGCCCTCGACCATCTTCTCGATGACCTGTGGCGGCTTGCCGGAGGCCTGGGCCTGCTCGGAGAAGATGGCGCGCTCACGCTCCACCGCCTGCGGATCGATGTCGTCCACCGAGAGCGACAGCGGCGAGGTAGCGGCGATGTGCATGCCGATCTTGCGGCCCATCTCGGTCAGCTTGTCGTGGCCGGCCGACGACTGCAGCGCCACCAGCACGCCGATGCGGCCGAGGTCCGGCGCCACGGCGTTGTGGACGTAGGCGGCGACCACGCCCTGCGGCACCACGAAGCGGGCCATGCGGCGCGCGGTCATGTTCTCGCCGATGGTGGCGATCAGGGTGGTGAGCATCTCGGCCACCGTCTTGCCGTCTTCGGTCCTGGCGTCGGCGAGCTTGTCCACGCCGCCTTCGACGTCGAGCGCGGTCCGGGCCACGGCGCGGGCGGCGGCCTGGAACTTCTCGTTCCTGGCCACGAAGTCGGTCTCGGCGTTCACCTCGACGGCGACGCCGGTCATCCCGCCGCCGTCAGTGCGCAGCGCAATGGCGATCAGGCCCTCGGCTGCGACGCGGTCGGCCTTCTTGGCGGCCTTGGACAGGCCCTTGGTGCGCAGCCAGTCCATGCCGGCCTCGATGTCGCCGCCGGTCTCGGTCAGCGCCTTCTTGCAATCCATCATGCCCGCGCCGGACTTCTCGCGCAGCTCTTTCACGAGCGCAGCCGTGATTTCGGCCATGGCCCTCTTCTCCATCAAAAATGTGCGGCGCCGCTCTGGAGCGACGCCGCAATGTCCAGGACAACGCCAGGCCGGATAGCCCGGATCAGGCGACTTGGGTCAGACGACCGGTATCAAGCGGAACCGGCCTCGACACCCGCCGCCTCCAGGGCCTGGCCGGTACGCTCGAGCGGTGTGGTCTCGACCGAAGCGACCTCCACCGGAGTCGGCTCGGCGGCGGAAGTCTGGCGCAGGGCCGGCTCCAGCGACGGCGCCTCCGCCGCACCGAGGTCCACGCCCGAGGCCGCCTGGCCGCCCGCGAGCCCATCCAGGACCGCATCGGCGACGAGGTCGCAGTAGAGCTGGATGGCGCGCGCCGCGTCGTCGTTGCCCGGCACCGGGAAGGCCACGCCGTCCGGGTCCGAGTTGGAGTCGAGGATGGCGATCACCGGGATGTTGAGCTTGCGCGCCTCCTGGATGGCGATCGCCTCCTTGTTGGTGTCGATCACGAACATCAGGTCGGGGATGCCGCCCATGTCCTTGATCCCGCCCAGGGACAGCTCGAGCTTCTCCTTCTCGCGGGTGAGGGTCAGCAGCTCCTTCTTGGTACGCCCCTCGCCATGCCCCTCGAGCACGCCTTCAAGTTCGCGCAGCCGCGCGATGGAGCCGGAGATGGTGCGCCAGTTTGTAAGCGTGCCGCCCAGCCAGCGATGGTTGACGTAGTACTGGGCGCAGCGCTTGGCGGCGTTGGCGACGGGATCCTGGGCCTGACGCTTGGTGCCGACGAACAGCACCCGGCCGCCGCTGGCCGAGACCTCGCGCACCTTGAGCAAAGCCTGGTGCAGCAGGGGAATGGTCTGCGACAGGTCGATGATGTGGATGTTGGCGCGCGACCCGAAGATGTAGCGCTCCATCTTTGGGTTCCAGCGGTGGGTCTGGTGGCCGAAGTGAGCGCCTGATTCGAGCATTGAGCGCATGTTGAAGTCTGGCAGGGCCATGGTGTCCGTCGTTCCTGTTTCCGGTAGGCCTCCGCAGACA
>CAXUEN010000048.1:3665-10436 GCA_964249945.1 uncultured Caulobacteraceae bacterium
CCGCAGACAAGACCGCCGCCCCGAGGGACAGCGCCGGAAGCGGGCGGGCGGCCAGATGGCCGCCCGACCGCGCGTCTGCGTGTGGGATGGTGTTCAGATAGGCAAAAACGGCTTGGAGATCAAGCGTTCGCGAGCGCCGGAGCGAAGCGGGCGGGATCGAAGGCGGGGTCGGGCGCGGAGCCCTGCAGGGCCTGCACCATGGCCTGAGCGATCAGGGGGGCGAGTAGCCAGCCGTTCCGCCGCGCGCCTGTCGCGACATAGAGGCCGCTCGGCGTGCGTCCCGCCATCGGCCGCCCGTCTGAGGTTGCGGCGCGGACGCCCGTGCGCGGCGTGAATGGCGTGTGTTCGAGGGCGGGGAAGAGGACGGCGGCATCCGCCTGCAGGCGATGCACCAGGCCGGGGTCCAGCTCAGGATTTGAGCGTCCCACCTCCATGGTCGCGCCGAACACCGTGCCAGCCTTTTGCGGTGCAGCATAACCCGTCCGGCTGCGGACGACGGGGCCGGAAACGACTCCTCCGGCGTAGTGCAGCACATGGCCCTTGATGGGCCGCAGCCAGGCGAGTTCGGGAACCAGCCCACTCCACTCACGACTCTCAAATCCCGCCGCCAGCACCACGGCCTCGAACGGCGACGCCGCCGCCGGCGTCAAGGCGGACCGCCGGAGTTCACCGCCCTCGGCCAGCACCCTCTCCTGTAGTGCACGCAGGGTGGCGGCGGGATCGAGCCGGCCGTCCTGGCCGACGTACAGGGCGTGGGGCTGCAGATCGCCGAGCCCGGGCTGGCGGCGGCGCGCCTGCACGAGGCTGAGCCGCTCGGTCCGGACGTCCATGGCGGCGAGTCCGGCGTCGAGCCGCACGATCTCGTCGTCGGCGCCAACGTAGAGCGCACCTGCCGCCGCGTCCGGAAGGGCGTCAACGCCGACCTGGGCCGCGAAGTCACCCCAGGCCGCATAGCCGCGGCGGAACAGCGCATGATGATCGCCGACCGGTTGTTCAAGCAAGGCTTCAAAGCCGGGGGAGAGCATGCCGGCCGCTACGCCGGACGCGTTGTCCCCCAGGACGCGGGGCTCGAACAACGTGATCCGGGCGCCGGCCCGGCTGCAGAGGGCGGCGATGCTCAGCCCGAAGACGCCGGCGCCAGCTATGGCGATCCGCAGACCTGATAATGCCGCCATCTCGTCCCGCGGCCAGAGGGCCGCCGTCTACGCGTTCAGGAACGCGCGCCGGTAAGGCCCTTGCTGAGCTTGGCCCAACCGGAGGAGAAGGCCGACGCCACGCTGGTCTCCTGGAAGGTGAGCACCTTCAGCTCCTCCCCGTCCAGGGGGTCGGAGCGGACCATCATATAGGGCGCGTCGCTGAAGGGGGCCATCTGCTCGGCCTCGTCGGAGCGGCTTTCCATGAAGCGGTTGAGGAAGCGGCCGAACAGCAAGGCCTCCTCTCCGACCTTCACGGGAAGTGTCACAACGACGTCGGTCATCGACCTGCCTGCCCCTTCGTCCACTAAGCCAACCACAACCAAGATGCGCCTGCAACCGTTCCGAGTCGAGCCGTGCTGCACTGCATCACGCAGCAGTGATCACGTCTTAAGCATTCCGTAACCACCCCCTCCGGGCGCGTCTATTATAAAGGCGTCTCCCGCCTCCACCTTCACTACCTGAGCGCTCGCCAGCACCTCGACCGTTCCGTCGGCGCGCTCCACCCGAGCCGCTCCAAGGCCGCCCGGATCGCCGCCATCGAGCCCGAATGGCGGGATGCGGCGCCGGTTGGCTAGGATGGCGGCGGTCATGGGCGCGGTGAAGCGGAGCTTACGTGTCACCCCGTCGCCGCCGTGATGCGCCCCTGCCCCGCCGCTCCGCCGCCGGATGGCGAACCGCTCCAGCACCACGGGAAAGCGATGCTCCAGCACCTCGGGATCGGTGAGGCGGCTATTGGTCATGTGGGTCTGCACGGCGTCCGCGCCGTCGTAGCCTGCCCCCGCGCCCGAGCCGCCGCAGATGGTTTCGTAATACTGCTGCTGGTCGTCGCCGAAAGTGAAGTTGTTCATAGTGCCCTGGGCCGCCGCCTGGACGCCCAGCGCGCCGTACAGGGCGTCGGTGATCACTTGGCTGGTTTCCACGTTGCCGGCCACCACGGCGGCCGGGTAGCGGGGGTTCAGAAGGGACCCCTGCGGCGCGACAAGGGTGATCGGGCGCATGCAGCCGTCGTTCAGGGGCATGTCGCCATCGACCAGAGTGCGGAAGACGTACAGCACCGCCGCGCGGCAGATGGAGAAGGGGGCGTTAAAGTTACCCGGCAGCTGGACGCTCGTGCCGGTGAAGTCCACCGTTACGCTGCGGGCGCCGTGATCGACGGCGACCTGCACCGCCACCACCGCGCCGTTGTCCATCTCGTAAGCGAAGCGCCCGTCTTTCAGGCGGGTGATGGCCTCGCGCACGGCGGCCTCGGCGTTATCCTGGACGTGGCCCATGTAGGCGTCGACCATGGCGCGGCCGTGCCGCTGGACCATGGCCTGCAGCTCGCCCGCCCCCCGCACGCAGGCGGCCAGCTGGGCCTTCAGGTCGCCGAGGTTCTGCGCGATGTTGCGCGCCGGCCAGGGGCCGGCCCCCAGCAGCGCGCGGACATCGTCCTCCTTGAAGCCGCCGGCGTCGGCGAGCAGCACGTCGTCGATCATCACGCCCTCCTGCTCCACAGAGGTGCGCTGGGGCGGCATCGAGCCAGGTGTGATCCCGCCGATGTCGGCGTGGTGGCCGCGGGCGGCGACGAAGTAGGCAGGCGCGCCTGTGGCTTCGCCCGCGAAGACCGGCACGATGACGGTGACGTCGGGCAGGTGGGTGCCGCCGCGGTAGGGGGCGTTCAGCATGTAGGCGTCGCCCGCGCGCATGCCCCGCCCGTCTCGCGCCTCGCCCCGGACGGCGATGATCGTGCGCACCCCCTCGCCCATGCTGCCGAGGTGCACGGGGATGTGCGGGGCGTTGGCGATCAGGGCGCCGGTCGCGTCGAACACCGCGCAGGAGAAGTCCAGCCGCTCCTTGATGTTCACCGAATATGCGGTGTTCTGCAGGGCCGAGCCCATCTGCTCGGCCACCGCCACGAACAGATTGTTGAACAGCTCCAGACGGACGGGGTCAGGGCTGTCCAGCTCCGCGCGTGACGGCGGCCGCCCGCCTTCGCCCTCCCGGTTCGAGGCGGAGGAAGACCCCTCCTCGGCCGTCAGCATCAGGTTGCCCCGTCCGTCCACCTCGACTGTCCAGGCGGGCTCGACCACCGCCGTCTGGCTGGCGTCGATGATGATGGCCGGTCCCGGGCGACGCCAGCCCACGGGCAGGGTGGCGCGGTCGAAGACGGGCGTCGGCGTCGCCGCGCCCGCACTCCACATCTGCACGGTCATCGCCGGAACGGCGGCGCTCACAGACACCTGCGACACCGGCATCGCGGCGCCTGGCGCGCCCTGAGCCGCGCCTACGGCTTCGACGGAAAGCGCCTCCACCACTACCGGCTTGTCCGCAACGATGAAGCCGAAGCGCTGGCGGTGGACGGCGTCGAAGGCGACGCGCATCGCCGCGGCGCCGCCGAACGGGACCGGCAGGGCCGTGTCCGTCCCCTCATACTTCAGGTGGGCGCGGCGGAGCGTCGAGATCAAGGCCGCCGCCACGCCCTGAACCGCCACCTCCGTCCGGGCGGCCTCGGCCAGGGCGTCGGCCCGCGCCTCCAGCCCGGCCGCCGAGCCGGCGTCCAGGCGCTGCTCCACGCTGGCCTCCCGCAGCACGCGCACGTCGGCCAGGCCCATGCCGTAGGCCGACAGCACGCCGGCCAGCGGGTGGATCATCACCCGGCGTATGCCCAGCGACTCGGCCACGCGGCAGGCGTGCTGGCCCCCCGCACCGCCGAAGCAGGCCAGGGTGTAATCCTCCACGTCATAGCCGCGCTGGACCGAGATCTGGCGGATGGCGGCGGCCATGTTGTCCACGGCGATGGTCAGGAAGCCCTCGGCCAGCATCTCCGGCGTATGAGGGCGGCCGGTGATGGCGGCGACCTCCTCCGCCAGGGCGGCGAAGCGCTCCCGCACGATCCCCACATCCAGAGGCTGGTCGCCACCAGGGCCGAACACCTGGGGGAAGGTCTCGGGCTGCAGCCGGCCCAGCATCAGGTTGCAGTCGGTCACCGTCAGCGGGCCGCCGCGGCGATAGCAGGCCGGCCCCGGATCGGCCCCGGCCGACTGCGGTCCCACCCGCAGGCGCGCTCCGTCGAAGCGGCAGATGGAGCCGCCGCCGGCCGCCACGGTGTGGATGCGCATCATCGGGGCGCGCACCCGCACGCCGGCCACCTCGGTGTCGAAGGTGCGCTCGTACTCGCCCGCGTAGTGGGAGACGTCGGTGGAGGTGCCGCCCATGTCAAAGCCGAGCACCCGGTCGATCCCAGCCTCCGCCGCCGTCCTGACCATGCCCACGATGCCGCCGGCCGGGCCGGACAGCACCGCGTCCCGCCCGCGGAAGCGGGCCGCGTCCACCAGGCCGCCGTTGGACTGCATGAACAGCAGGGGCGCCCCGCCGAGCTGGCCCGCGAGCTGGTCCACGTAGCGGCGCAGGATCGGCGACAGGTAGGCGTCGGCCACGGTGGTGTCGCCGCGGGCCACCAGCTTCATCAGGGCGCTGACCTCGTGGCTGACCGAGACCTGGGTGAAGCCCACCTCCCAAGCGATCGCCGCCACCCGCTGCTCGTGATCGGTGAAGCGGTACCCGTGCATCAGCACGATCGCCACAGCCCGCAGGCCTTGGTCGAAGCCGGCCTGCAGGCCGGCGCGGGTGCGCGCCTCGTCCAGGGGCGTCAGCACCCGGCCATCGAAGCCGACGCGCTCGGCCACCTCCACGACGTCAGCGTAGAGCGGCTCGGGCAGGACGATGTGGCGGGCGAACAGCTTGGGGCGGCTCTGGTAGCCGATGCGAAGGGCGTCGGCGTGGCCTTCGGTGATGGCCAGCAGGGTCGGCTCGCCCCGGCGTTCCAGCAGGGCGTTGGTGGCCACCGTGGTGCCCATCTTCACCGTCGCGACCGCCTCAGGCGGGATCGGGCCCTCGGGCGCGCCCAGCAGGCGACGGATCGCCTCCACCGCGGCGTCGGCGTAGCGGTCCGGCGCTTCGGAGAGCAGCTTCTCGGTGACCAGCACCCCGTCCGGGCGGCGGGCGACCACGTCGGTGAAGGTGCCGCCCCGGTCGATCCAGAACTCCCAGCCGCTCATGCGGTGAGGGCCAGGACGGCGTAGGTCGCCAGCCAGTGCTCGCCCATGTAGTCGCCCGCCACGTGCGGCAGGCTGGCCTCCAGGTGACGCTCGGCGGCGGCCCGGGCAGGCGCGGCCTGCTCCGGCGGCAAGTGGGGCGCGAGCTTGCGCCAATTCCATGCCCGGCTGAGGTTCAGGCCGTCGAGGTGGGCGATCTTGCCGTCCGAGCGGTCGCTGACGCGGGCAGGCGTGAACAGCGTCTGCGGCCGCCCCGCCGCCAGTTCGGGCAGGAAGGCCGCCCACCAGTCCTGAAAGGCGTCCTGCCCCATGACAGCGGCCATCAGCTGAGCCTCCATCAGGGTCGGCGAGAGGAAGTCGTCCCCGGACGGCTCCCAGGCGGCGGCCGCACGGTCCCGCCGTACCATGACCCGGCGCGGTCGCGGATCAGCTCCACCAGCTCGCCATCCCCAAACGTCTCAGCGTAATCGAAGGCCAGGCGCAGGGCGAAGGCGGTGTTGGCGTGAGCGCCCGTCCGCACCGGATAATCCGCCTTGGGCAGGAACGTCTTGAAGCGGGCCGCGAAGGCCTGCGTCAGCGGCTGCATGGCCTCCGACCACCGGGACGGATCATCAAGGCCCGGTCCAAAATGCGCCGCCGCATAGGGTCCGCCCGGCTTCAGCGCCAGACCGAGCGCCAGAAGCCATGCCCAGCCGTAGGGGCGCTCGAAACCGGCGCTGAGCGGCCGCTGCAGGAAGGCCAGCTCGCCTGCGACCTTCTCCGGCGTGAAGACTTTGTCGAAGCGCGACGCGATCCGCGCCGCCGCTGCGCCCTCCGGAAAACGTCGCAGCAGGACCGCCAACATCCAGTAGCCGTGCACGCAGCTGTGCCAGTCGAAGCTGCCGTAGAAGATCGGGTGCAGCTCACGCGGCGCCTGCGCGTCGGCATCTTGGGTGAGCACGTGGTCCAGCTTGTTCGGGTACTCGCGGCCGACGTGGCCGAGCGCAATGTCGGCGTAGCGGGAGGCGAGGTCTGGCGTCAGGGTGGCGTGCGGCACGATGGCTGAGCTCTGGCCCTAGAAGCGGAAGACCAGGGCGTACATCAAGCCCGTGTTCACCGCGAGCAGCACCATCGCGGTCGGCGCCTGGACGCGGATCACCGCCCAACGGTCCGGCAGCTCCAGCAGCGCCACGGGCACGATGTTGTAGTTGGCCGCCATGGGCGTCAGCAGCGTGCCGCAGAAGCCCGACAGCATGCCGAGCGAACCCATGACGGCCGGGTCGCCGTGCAGCCGGTGCACGATCAGCGGCATGCCGATCCCCGCCGTCATCACCGGGAACGCCGCAAACGCGTTGCCCATCACCATCGTGAACGCCGCCATGCCCACCGTGTAGGCGGCCACCACCGCAAGCCTGTCGTCCGTCGGCAGCCAGCGCCCGGTAAGGTCGGCCACCGCGTGGCCGACGCCGGCCAGGGCGAACACCGCCCCCAGCGCAGCCAGCATCTGCGGCAGGATCAGCGCCCAGTAGGTGTTGATCAGGTGCACCGACTGGAACTCGCGG
>CAXUEN010000049.1:0-10435 GCA_964249945.1 uncultured Caulobacteraceae bacterium
TCCCCCCTCGGGGGAGAGGGGTTCAGCCGAGCGCCTGGTCCAGGTCGGCGATCAGGTCGTCGGCGTCCTCTATGCCCACCGACAGGCGCACCAGGCTGTCGGAGATGCCCAGCGTCTCGCGCTGAACGTGGGGAATGGAGGCGTGGGTCATGATGGCGGGGTGTTCGATCAGGCTCTCCACCCCGCCCAGGCTCTCGGCCAGGGTGAACAGCTCCACCCGCTCCAGGAAGCGGCGCGTCCCCTCCAGGTCGACGTCGAGCACCGCGGTGACGATGCCGCCGAAGCCGTGCATCTGCCGCACCGCCAGGGCGTGCTGCGGATGGCTCTCCAGGCCCGGATAGATCACCTTGGCGATCCCGCTGCGCGCCTCCAGCCACTGGGCGATCTTCAGGGCGTTGGCGCAGGTGCGCTCCATGCGCAGGGCCAGGGTCTTGACACCGCGCAGAGCCAGGAAGCTGTCGAAGGGGCCGAGCACGCCGCCCACCGCGTTCTGCAGGAAGCGCACCTGCTCGGCCAGCGCCTGTTCGCGTACGACCACGGCGCCGGCCACCACGTCGGAGTGGCCGTTGAGGTACTTGGTCACCGAGTGCATGACCAGGTCGAAGCCCCGCTCCAGGGGCCGCTGGCACCAGGGGCTGGCGAAGGTGTTGTCGGCGGCGGTGAGGATGCCGCGCACCTGGCCCAACTCGACTATGGCGTCCAGGTCGGCCAGGCGCAGCATGGGGTTGGTGGGCGTCTCCACCCAGATCAGCTTGGTGTCCGGGCGGACGGCGGCGTAGACCGCGTCGATGTCGGACAGGTTGACGAAGCTGACCTGAAGCCCCGCCGAGCGGGACCTGACCTTATCCAGCAGGCGAAAGGTGCCGCCGTAGAGGTCATCGGAGGTGATCAGGTGGTCGCCGCTGTCCAGCAGCTCCAGCACTGTGGAGATGGCCGCAAGCCCCGAAGCGAAGGCGAAGCCGGCCACGCCGCCCTCCAGCTCCGCCACCGCACGCTCGAAGGCGAAGCGGGTGGGGTTGTGGCTGCGGGAGTACTCGAAGCCCTGGTGCACGCCCGGTGAGGACTGGGCGTAGGTCGAGGTGGCGTAGATCGGCGTCATCACCGCGCCGGTGGAAGGGTCGTTGCGCTGGCCCCCGTGCACGGCGCGGGTGGCGAAGGCGGCTTTGACGTTCGACCCATCGGTGGGGGACCCGTGGACGGAGTCGCCTTTGTCCTGTCGCATGGCTGATTCTCCCGCTAGTCGAAGGGGCGAGCCTCTACGCCCGGGGGCGGGCCCGGTACAGGGGAGGCGCCATGCTGCAGGCCTATCCGGACGCTGGCGACTGCCGGCTGACCGCAGCCGCCCTGGCCGAGCGGGGGATCGCCGGCCACACTTGGATCGACCTGCAGGATCCCACGCCCGAGGAGATCGCGGAGGTGGAGCGCGCCTGCGGCCTGCGTGTTCCCTCACGTGAGGCGCTGGAGGAGATCGAGGCCACCAGCCGCATCCGCGCCGAGGGCGCCACGCTCTACATGAGCGCGCCCCTGATCGCCCGGGGCGGGGACGGGGTGATGACCTCGGCCCCCACCGGCTTCGTGCTGAACCGCGACATCTGCCTGACGGTGCGCTTCGCCCAGCTCGCCGTGTTCGAGGTGGTGAAAAGCGAGCTGCCGAAGGGGGAGCGCACCGCGCCCGCCGACATCTTCGCCCGCCTTCTGGAGGAGGTGGTGGATCGCGCCGCCGACCACCTGGAGGTCTGCGCCGACCAGCTCGACAAGGCCTCCCACGCCATCTTCCGAGCCGACAAGCCGGACGACGCCAGGTCGAAGGACAAGAGCCACAAGCTGTCGCGCGACACGGCCCTGCTGCGCCGGGTAATGACCCAGATCGGCCGGGCGAGCGGGCGGATGTCCAAGGTGCGCTATACCCTGGTCTGCCTCAGCCGCATCGCCCAGTTCGCCACCGATCGCGGCAAGGACTGGATCGAGGCGGGCGTGCGCGAGCGGCTGTCGGGGGTCCGCGCCGACGTTGCCTCGCTGGAGCAGTACGAGGAGAACCTGCTCTCCCGGGTGCAGCTGCTGCAGGACGCGGCCACCGCCTTCATCAGCATTGAGCAGAACGACGTGGTCAAGGTGCTCACCATCGCCTCGGTGGCGGGCGTCCCGCCGGTGATGGTGGTCGGCCTGTACGGCATGAACTTCAAGTACATGCCCGAGCTGGACTGGCGCTACGGCTATCCTTACGCCCTGGCCCTGATCGTGGTCACCACCCTGATCCCGCTCGCCTGGTTCAAGTGGAAGGACTGGATGTAGGCCATGTTACAATAGTTAGGGCGCTGGTCGGACTGTTTGCTATACATGCAGCCCTTGCGATCCCAGCCACGGACAAGACCAAAAAAATTGAGGGAGTTCGCCGGACATGGCCATGCAGACAGACCGGAGCGGCGCAGCCCTCACGTCCGAGAACGATCCCCCCCATGAGGTGGCCCTGACCGTGGCGGCCAACGACCGGCTGCTGAAGGGTCTGATCGCGCTCCTGGCCATGAAGGACCCCGGCATCCTCAAGGAGCTGCCCACCGTCTTCGCCCTGGCCGCCCGGGAAGACGGGGTGATCGGCGAGGCGACCGAAGCCACCTGGGAGCGGATCGGAACGGAGATCCGCAGCATCCGCGACTTCCTCAAGACCGAAAGCCCCGCGGAGCACTTCGACGCCTGAGCGGATGGCTCCCCCGTCGTAACCCTCTCCGGAGAGAGGGCTAGGAGATCAGCTCGACAGCCCGACCTCGGTGGCGTGCTCGGCCAGGAGGGTGAAGCTCTCCGGCGTCACGTCGGCGAAGCCGCCCTGCAGGGTGAAGATGCGGCGGCTGGCGCCGTCGCGCACGATCACCTCGCCGGGGCGCAACGTCGTCATGAACGGCTCGTGGCCGGCCAGCACGCCGAAGTCGCCCTCCGCCCCCGGCGCGTCGACCTGGTCGACCTCGCCGGCGAAGAGTTCACGCTCGGGCGCGACGAGGGAGAAGTGGAACTTGGACATGAAGTTTGGGCTCAGCGGGGCGGGGTGTTTAAAGGGGTGTCGACTACGCCGGGATGCGTAGCGGGAGCGGTGTAGGTAACCGAGATGGTCAGCCTTCGTATCGGCGTTGACCCCGTACGATCAGCCACCACTTTCATTCCCGGACCATGTCCCGGCGGGCAAACTTCCGAGGCGCGGTCGTTTTGTTGAAGGTCAGCGACGCAATTGTTAGTCGAATGCGAGGTCGTGATGCGCTTATACCCTGCGAAAAGCCGATCTAGGTCACGCCCTGAATAGGTAATCTGGCAAGTATGATCATCCACGCCGGTGACGCGAACCCGCGATGCGTCGGCAGGTGGGACTCTCGCTTCAACAATACGCCATGCCGCCGGTCCGATGTGATCAAGGACGCTTTCGGCCGGCGCAGATGGTACATTTGTTCCCGGATGCTGGGCGGCCACCCTGACGCGACTGGCGTAGTCCGCTGGGGATGTCGCATGCGCCAACTCGGCGAGGCAAATGAACCCAAAGTCATAGTTGACTAGAAGATCAGCGGGATCAGGCGACGGCGCTGGCACCGTCGCTTGAACCGCAGGCGGAAGCGGTGCCTGCATTAAGCCCCCGCCGCCAGCTTCTCGGCCTTCTCCACCGCCTCTTCGATCGCGCCCACCATGTAGAACGCCGCTTCCGGCAGGTGGTCGAACTGGCCGTCGCAGATGGCCTTGAAGGAGCGGATGGTGTCGGCCAGCTCGACGAACTTGCCGGGCTGGTTGGTGAACTGCTCGGCAACGAAGAAGGGCTGAGACAGGAAGCGCTGGATCTTGCGGGCCCTAGCGACGGTCAGCTTGTCCTCTTCCGAGAGCTCGTCCATGCCGAGGATCGCGATGATGTCCTTCAGGGAGCGGTAGGACTGCAGGATCTCCTGCACCTGGCGGGCCACCGCGTAGTGCTCCTCGCCGATCACCTGGGGATCGAGGATGCGCGAGGTGCTGTCCAGCGGGTCCACGGCCGGGAAGATGGCCTGGGCGGCGATATCCCGCGACAGCACCGTGGTGGCGTCCAGGTGGGCGAAGGAGGTGGCGGGCGCGGGGTCGGTCAGGTCGTCCGCGGGGACGTAGATGGCCTGGACCGAGGTGATGGAGCCCTTGTTGGTGGAGGTGATGCGCTCCTGCAGGTTGCCCATCTCGGTGGCGAGCGTCGGCTGGTAGCCCACCGCCGAGGGGATGCGGCCGAGCAGCGCCGACACTTCCGAGCCGGCCTGGGTGAAGCGGAAGATGTTGTCGATGAAGAGCAGCACGTCCTTGCCCTCCTCGTCGCGGAAGTACTCGGCGATGGAGAGGCCGGACAGGGCGACGCGGGCGCGGGCGCCCGGGGGCTCGTTCATCTGGCCGTAGACCAGGGCGCATTTGGAACCGACCGCCGAGCCGTTGTTCTCGTGCGGGTCCATGTTGACCTTGGACTCGATCATCTCGTGGTAGAGGTCGTTGCCCTCGCGGGTGCGCTCGCCGACGCCCGCCAGCACGGAGTAGCCGCCGTAGGCCTTGGCGATGTTGTTGATCAGCTCCTGCATGGTCACGGTCTTGCCCACGCCCGCGCCGCCGAACAGGCCGACCTTGCCGCCCTTGGTATAGGGGCAGAGCAGGTCGATGACCTTGATGCCCGTGACCAGCACTTCCGTCGAGGAGGCCTGGTCGGCGAAGGACGGCGCCTCGGCGTGGATCTGGCGGCGCATGTCGGTGAGGATGGGGCCGCCCTCGTCGATAGGCTCGCCGATCACGTTCATGATGCGGCCGAGCGTGGCGGGGCCGACGGGGACGCGGATGGGCGAGCCGGTGTCGGTCACGGCCTGGCCGCGGACCAGGCCCTCGGTGGTGTCCATGGCGATGGCGCGCACGGTGTTCTCGCCCAGGTGTTGGGCCACCTCGAACACCAGGCGGAAGGGTTGGCCTGTCTTCTGGTCGGTGTTGGTGGTCTCGAGCGCATTGAGGATGGCCGGCAGGTGGCCCTCGAACTCGACGTCGACGACGGCGCCGATGACCTGGGCGATGCGGCCCCGGGCGTTGGTGGTGTCGGCGGTGATGGGCTGTTGGATGGTCACGGGATGATCCAGATGCAGGTCTGAAGGAGGAGTGGCGGCCGGCGGTCAGGCCGGGAGGTGATGGACATAGGGCCGGCGCAGGACCCGCCGCTTGAGCGCGTCCACCAGTGCGGGCGTAGCGACGGCGGTTCTGCGCCCCTGCCGACGGGGCCAGACCCAGCCGCCCGTCGCCACGTCGGCCGGCAGGCGCACGGAAAAGCGGTCGGACCCCGGGTCGGACGTCATGGGCGTATAGTACAGGCAGCCCTGGAAATATACGTGGGTCACCAGAGAACGGCGGGTCGAGGCCGGGTCGGTGATCGGCGCCCCGCCGTGGGCGAGGTTCGCCGCCCAGACCACCGCCTGGCCCTTCTTCGGCAGCACGGTCGCGTGCGGCAGGCCCGAGGCCGCCAGCCGCCCGTGCAGGGCGGGAAGATAATGCTGGACGTAATCCTGCGGCTCGGGCTCCCGCCGGTTGACGCCCGCGCCCTGCATGGTCAGCACCGGGAGCTTGTGGCTGGCGTCCACATACTCCAACGGGCCGGCGCCGGGGGCGATGTCCTCCAGGGCGATCCAGACGCCGCACATGAAGCACTCGGGCTCGCTGTGGAAGTGGATGGTGTCGCTGTGCACCGCCTGCTGGGTGCCGCGCTGGAAGTTCAGGGTCTGGAAGGCGAAGGGCCGGCGGCCGTAAGCCGTGGCCAGCATGCGCATCACCTTGGGGTGGGTGGCCAGCCGCCGCACGGCCTTGCACCGCAGCCACGCGTCCTGCACCCGCCCGACCTGCCCTTGCGCAAAGTAGGGGTCGGTCTCGGCCACGGCCTGGTCGCAGAGGGCGCGGGCCTCCTCGCCGAGGTCCAGCGTCGCCAGGCCGTGGTCGGCCAAAGTGGTGCAGAAGGCCACCGTCTCCGCATCCGCCCCAGTCCGCTGCAGGTGGACGTCCAGCTGGGACGAGTCCACCCACGGACGATCCGTGGGCCCGTCTGGACCTGTCGCCGCGCTGGCGAACGCCCTATGGTCCGGCGACAGGGTCAGAGCGCTTCCGCCCCGGAGATGATCTCGATCAGCTCCTTGGTGATCTGCGCCTGGCGGGAGCGGTTGTACTGGAGCGTCAGGGCGGCGATCAGGTCGCCGGCGTTGCGGGTGGCGTTGTCCATGGCGCTCATCTGGGCGGCGTAGAAGCCGGCCTGGTTCTCCAGCATGGCCGACAGCAGCTGCACCGCGAGGTTGCGCGGCAGCAGGGTCTCCAGGATCGAGGCCTCGTCCGGCTCGTAAGTGTAGACGCCGCCCTTCAGGTCGGGGCCGGCGACGGCGCCCTCGGCCTGCACCTCGGCGGGGATCAGCTGGCGGGCGGTGGGCACCTGGCTGATGACCGAGCGGAAGCGGGAATAGAACAGGGTGACCACGTCCGCCTCCCCCGCCTCGAAGCGGGACAGGATTTCGGCCGCGATCGGCTGGACCACGTCGAGCGTCAGGGTCTTGGCGGAGGCGACCTCGTAAGTGTGCAGGATGCGCTCGCCATAGAGGCGGCGGAGGACGTCGCGGCCCTTGCGGCCGATGCAGATAATTCGAACGTCCTTGCCGTGGGCGAGCAGGGACGCGATGCGGTCCCGCGCGGCGCGCGCCACGCCGGAGTTGAAGCCGCCGGCCAGCCCGCGGTCGGAGGTGGCGACCACGACCAAGTGCTTGTCGTCGCGGCCGGTGCCGGCCAGTAGCCTTGGCGCGCCGTCGCCGCTGACGCCGTTCGCAAGGTTGGCGATGACGCTGGCCATGCGCGCCGCGTACGGGCGCGCGTTCTCGGCGGCGTCCTGAGCACGACGCAGCTTGGCGGCCGCCACCATCTGCATAGCCTTCGTGATCTTCTGCGTGGCTTTCACGCTTCCGATCCGATTGCGCATCTCCTTCAGGCTGGCCATCGGGTCAGCGTTTCCTTTTCTTCCGGGGCCGCTCATCCAGGTGGATGATGACGAACGTGCTGACCACCATGAGAAGGGCGTAGATAGGGGCCCCCACAAACATCCAGATGACTTCCGGCCTCATCGATCTTCTCCGACGTCGTCGGCTTGCGGCGCGTCGCCTACGACATAGTGCAAAACGCTCTGCGCGAGGAGGTGGAAGCTGAATCCGATTAGCACCGAGCCGAGCCCGACATACGCATTGAGACGGCCCGTGATGCTGGGGCCGACCATCCCGGCCACGACGAAGGCGACACCAACATTGGAAAGAGCCGACGCAGCGAGCTTGACCCGCTCCTCGCGCCGCTTCGCTCCCGCGCCGGCCATCGCCTATGCGGCGAAGGCCGGGATCTGGCTGTCGAGCGCCTCTTTCAGTTGGCCTTCCAGCTCGGGCGTCAGCGCCTTCTGGGTACGGATGCCCTCCAGGAACTGCGGGTAGGTGGACTTAAGCTTCGAGATCAGGGCCTCCTGGAAGGGGCCGATCTTGTTCACCGGGATCTTGTCCAGATAGCCGCGGGTGCCGGCGTAGATCACCGCCACCTGCTCCTCCACGGGGAAGGGCTGGTACTGAGGCTGCTTCAACAATTCGGTCAGCCGCTCGCCCCGGGCCAGCAGGCGCTGGGTGGCGGCGTCCAGATCGGAACCAAATTTGGCGAAGCTCGCCATCTCCCGGTACTGGGCCAGCTCGCCCTTGATGGCGCCGGCCACCGTCTTCATCGCCTTGATCTGGGCCGAGGAGCCCACGCGCGACACGCTGATGCCGACGTTCACCGCTGGCCGGATGCCCTGGTAGAACAGATCGGTCTCCAAGAAGATCTGCCCGTCGGTGATGGAGATGACGTTGGTGGGGATGTAGGCCGAGACGTCGTTGGCCTGGGTCTCGATCACCGGAAGCGCGGTCAGCGAGCCCGAGCCGTTGTCCTCGTTCAGCTTGGCGGCGCGCTCCAGCAGGCGGCTGTGCAGGTAGAAGACGTCGCCCGGATAGGCCTCGCGCCCGGGCGGGCGGCGCAGCAACAGGCTCATCTGGCGATAGGCCACCGCCTGCTTGCTGAGGTCGTCATAGACGATCAGGGCGTGCATGCCGTTGTCGCGGAACCACTCGCCCATGGCGCAGCCGGCGAAGGGCGCCAGGAACTGCAGCGGCGCGGGCTCGGACGCGGTGGCCGACACCACGATGGTGTACTCCAGCGCCCCGTGCTCCTCCAGCGTGCGCACGATCTGGGCGACGGTGGAGCGCTTCTGGCCGATGGCCACGTAGATGCAGTAGAGCTTGGCCTTCTCGTCGGTCCCGCCGTTCACCGACTTCTGGTTCAGGATGGCGTCGATGGCGACGGCGGTCTTGCCGGTCTGGCGGTCGCCGATGATCAGCTCGCGCTGGCCGCGGCCCACGGGGATCAGGGTGTCGATGGCCTTGAGGCCTGTCTGCACCGGCTCATGCACGGACTTGCGTGGGATGATGCCCGGCGCCTTCACGTCCACGCGCCTACGCTCTGCGACGTTCTCCAGCGGCCCCTTGCCGTCGATGGGCTCGCCCAGCGGATTGACCACGCGGCCGAGCAGGCCCTTGCCCACGGGCACGTCCACGATCTCGGAGAGGCGCCGCGCCTCGTCGCCCTCGCCGATGTTCTTGTCCTCGCCGAAGATCACGACGCCGACGTTGTCGCGCTCCAGGTTCAGAGCCATGCCCTTCACCCCGGCCTTGGGGAACTCCACCATCTCGCCGGCCTGGACGTTGTCGAGACCGTAGATGCGGGCGATGCCGTCGCCCACCGACAGCACTTGGCCGACGTCGGAGACGTCCGCCTCCTCGCCGAAGTTGGCGATCTGGGACTTCAGGATGGCCGAGATCTCGGCGGCGCGGATGTCCATGGGACCTACTCTTTGGGGCTCGTGTTTGTCTTAGGCGCGCCGGAGCGCGAATCTCATCTGGTCCAGGCGGGTGCGGAGCGACGCGTCGAACAGGCGCGAGCCCACCTTCACCCGCAGGCCGCCCAGGATGGCGGGATCAACCCGGGTGGTGATCTCCGGGTCGCGGCCGATGGCCTGGCGGAGCGCCGCGGCCACCCCCTCCCGCTGGGCGGGGGTGAGGGGCACGGCGGTGACCACCTCGGCCACTATGGCGCCGCGCTTGTCGGCGGCCAGCCGTTTGTAGGCCGAGGCGACCGCGGGCAGAGCCGCGATGCGGGCGTTGGCGCCCAGCAGGCCCAGGAACTTGCGGGTGAGGGGCGACACCTGGGCGGCGTCGGCGATGGCCAGCAGGCCGCGCGCCTTGTCCTCGGCGGCGATGGTGGGGGAGTCGAGCAGGCGGCGGAAGTCGAGGCTCTCCGCGCGGATCGCCTCCAGCCCGACCAGGTCGGCTTCCACGGCCGCCACGGAGCCACCCTGCTCGGCGAGGTCGTAGAGCGCCTGCGCGTAACGCGCGCCCACGTCCGCGGGTCTGGAGTCGTCAGCCAATCAAATTCGCCCGGTCTGCCGCGCCGCCCTGACCGCCCCCGTCGACGCCCAAGGGCGGCGGAAGCGATGATCGGCGCGCGAGAAAAGCCCGCGGAAGCAGGCGCCGCCGTGGATGTCGGGGCGATAGCACGGGTGCGGCGTCCTCGCAACCGAGGGGCCGGACCGCGCGCTAAGCAAGCTCCGCCTTGGGAAAGGCGGCCCAGACCGCATCGTAGTCGAGCTGCATCAACGGCGTGTGCATAGCCCAGGCGGTAGGTCTCTGGACGCGGCGGCTCTCGAACATGAAGGCCATTGTCCCTTCGATCTTGTGCGGCTTCAGCTCGGCCCGGCTCGCGCTCTCCCAGCTGGCGCGGTCGGGCCCGTGTCCGTTCATGGAGTTGTGCAGGCTGGCGCCCCCCGGCGCGAAGCCGCCGGCCTTGGCGTCGTAGGCGCCGTGCACCAGGCCCATGAACTCGCTCATCACGTTCCGGTGGAACCAGGGCGGCCGGAAGGTGTGCTCGGCCACCATCCAGCGGGGCGGGAAGATGACGAAATCGACATTGGCGGTCCCCGCAGTCTCCGAGGGCGAGGTCAGGACGGTGAAGATCGACGGGTCCGGGTGGTCAAAGCTGACCGTGTTGATGACGTTGAACCGGCGCAGGTCGTAGGCGTAGGGGGCCAGGTTCCCGTGCCAGGCCACCACGTCGAAGGGACTGCGGTCCAGCGTCGTGGTCCAGAGCGCGCCTTGAAACTTCTGCACCAGTTCGAATGGCGCATCGACGTCTTCGAAGGCGGCGACGGGCGTCTCGAAGTCGCGCGGGTTGGCCAAGCCGTTCGACCCGATGGGGCCGAGGTCCGGCAGGCGCAGCAGGGCGCCGTAGTTCTCGCAGACATAGCCCCGCGCGGCCCCGTCCGGCAGCTCGACCCGGAAGCGCACGCCGCGGGGCACGACGGCCACCTGCTGGGGCTCCAGGGCGA
>CAXUEN010000050.1:0-10267 GCA_964249945.1 uncultured Caulobacteraceae bacterium
GCCCTGGCCGGGCGCGACGGGGGCTCTCGAGCCGGGGGCGACAGCCGCGCCGACGCCGACTTGGGAACGCCGGCCCGAGCCTCCGACGCCGGGCGCTGCGGTCCCGGAGACAGACTGAGCGACCTGGTCCAAGATTGCATCCCTCTCCTCGTTGGGGCAGCGATGGTCTAGGCCGCGGTTGAGGTGAGCGGCGTGCGAAGCGCCTCCCGCACTCCACCACAAACGTCCTTAACCCACCCCATCTCCGCCCTTTCCCTTGGAAGGGGGAGGGGTGCACCCCCAGGAGGCTTCGCGCGAGCCGGGTCCCGCTCGGCCCAGCGCCCTCCCCGCCTCCATCGCGCTCAACAGCGTCTCCAGCGCCCCGATCTCGTCGGCCTCTGCGGCCGGCTTGTCCCAGCGGATGCGGTTGATCCTCGGAAAGCGCATGGCGACGCCGGACTTGTGGCGGGTGGAGCGCTGCAGCCCCTCGAAGGCCACCTCCAGCACCAGCCCGAAGCCTCGGTCGGCGCGCACCGCCCGCACCGGTCCGAACCGCTCGGTGGTGTGGTCGCGGACGAACTTGTCCAGCCGCTTCAGCTCCTGGTCGGTATAGCCGGAATAAGCCTTGCCCACCGGCGTCAGCGCCCCGTCGGCCCAGACCCCGAAGGTGTAGTCGGAATAGAAGCTGGAGCGGCGGCCGTGGCCGCGCTGGGCGTACATCATCACCGCGTCGACCAGGAAGGCGTCGCGCTTCCACTTGAACCAGGGCCCCCTGGGCCGGCCGCCCTCGTAGAGGCTGTCCAGCCGCTTCAGCATCACGCCCTCGGCCGCCTGGGCGTCGCCCTCCGGCGGGTCTGCACGGATGCTGGCCAGCGCCTCCCAGCTGTCGAAGGGGACCAGCGGCGACAGGTCCAGGCGCGCGCCCCCGTGAGCGCCCACCAGCGCGTCCAGCCGGCCCCGCCGCTCGGCCCAGGTGAGGCTCCGAACGTCCTCACCGGCGTCGGAGAGGATGTCGTAGGCGCGGATGGCGACGGGATAGGCTTCGGCCACCTTGGCGGTCACCGCCTTGCGGTTCAGCCGCTGCTGCAGGTCGCCGAAGGGCGCCACCCGGTGGTCGCGCAACACCAGCAGCTCCCCGTCCAGCACGCCCTCAAAGTCGAGCGCCTGCATCAGGTCGGGGAAGGCGCCGGAGATCTCATCGCCGGTGCGGCTGTAGAGCCGCGCCACCCCGCCCTCGCGGATGGCCTGGACGCGGATGCCGTCCCACTTCCACTCCGCCGCATAGGCAGCTGCGTCCAGACGGACGAAGTCCGCCCCCTCGTCGACGGGCTGGGACAGCATCATGGGCCGGAAGCGGCCGGGGGCCTCGGCTGACGGACGCTCAGCCCTGCCCTCCAGCCAGGCGAACAGCTCCGCATAGGGCGGCGCCAGCCCGTGCCAGACCTCCTCCACGTCCGAGGCCGAGACCTCGTGGCCGTAGTCGGCGGCCAGACTCGCCGCCGCCGTCTTGGCCAGCCGCGCCGACAGGCCGACCCGCAGCTCGCCGGTGATCAGCTTCAGCATGGCCCAGCGGCCTTCGGCGTCCAGGGTATCCAGCCAGCCCTCCACGAGGGCGGGGATGTTGGCGCGCGAGGTGGTGCGTAGCGCATCCACCACCTCCGGCAGGGTGGGCGCCGGCGCGTTCACGCCGAAGCGGGCCGGCCAGACCAGAGACGCCGTCTCCGCCAGGTCGCCCACATAGTTGTAGGACCAGCCGAACAGCACCGGGTCCATCCGCGCCTCCACCAGCTTCCTGATCATGGCGGGCTTAGCGGCGTGGAAGGTCAGCTCGCCCGTGAGCGAGGCCAGGGCGAACCCCCGCTCCGGATCGGGCGCCGTCGCCAGGTAGTCGTGCACCAGGCGCAGCTTGGCGTTGCGCGAGCTGGTCAGCGACAGGCGGTCGAGCAGGTGGGCGAAGGCGCGCATGGCGGGGCCTGAACGGCCAAGCCCCGGAACGGCTGCGAGACCGCGGCTCACCCGGTCCATTGACAGAGCGGCCCCGGGCTGGAATGTCCGCGCTCGCCGTCGCGGCCGCGTACCCGAGCCTTCAAAGAGCCATGACCTACATCGTCACCGACGCCTGCGTGAAGTGCAAGTTCATGGACTGCGTGGAGGTATGTCCGGTGGACTGCTTCTACGAGGGCGAGAACTTCCTGGCCATCAATCCGGACGAGTGCATCGACTGCGGCGTGTGCGAGCCCGAGTGCCCGGTCGACGCCATCAAGCCCGACACCGAGGACGATCCTGACGGCAAGTGGCTGAAGGTCAATTCCGACTACGCCAAGGTCTGGCCGAACATCACCGTAAAGGGCACGCCGCCCGCCGATCGCGAGGCGTTCGAGCGCGAGACCGGCAAGTTCGAGAAGTATTTCGACCCGGCGCCCGGCAAGGGCGCCTGACGGCGGGCCCACCTCCACCGGCGGGACGGCTCCGTGCGGAGGAAAATTGCGCAAGGCGTGGAACGAGTTTGGCCGCCTTCCATCGCAGCGACAATTGTGCTACGTGTTAATACGATGGAGACGGCGGTTTTCCGCTTGCCGCGCTCATCGATCGTCGTAATCCGCCGTCCGTTCAAGACGCGCGCCCTGACTGTGGTCACCGGGTGTTTTGAGTTACCAGGAGCTGGAGTTCAAGTCGCCCGTCGCCCACCGGCGCGACGGCCTTGTCCCGACTCCGGAGGACGGCTTGTGGGGTGTCCGCATCAGCGGGCGGCCCGCGAAGGACCTTTGAAGGAACGCCCATGACCCTCAGCGCTGACAACTTCGCCGTCTCCGATCACGTGGTCTATCCCGCCCATGGCGTCGGCCGGATTGTGGCGGTGGAGACCCAGGAGGTCGCGGGCATGGCGCTTGAGGTCTACGTGATTGGCTTCGACCACGAGAAGATGACGCTGCGGGTCCCCACCAAGAAGGCCAAGGCGGCGGGCCTGCGGTCGCTGGCGGGCTCCGACGTGGTGTCCAAGGCCATGACCACCCTGAAGGGCCGCGCCCGGGTGAAGCGCACCATGTGGTCGCGTCGCGCCCAGGAGTACGAGGCCAAGATCAATTCCGGCGACCTGATCTCCATCGCCGAGGTGGTGCGCGACCTGCACCGCGCCGACAACCAGCCGGAGCAGTCCTATTCCGAGCGCCAGCTCTACGAATCGGCGCTGGACCGCATGGCCCGCGAAGTCGCCGCCATCGAGCAGATCGACCGCGACGCCGCGGTCAACCTGCTGACCAAGTCGCTGGTCAAGGCGGCCTGATTCGAGCCCTCCCCTTCGATGGTGAGGGTCCTCGTCTACTCCGCCGCCATGCGCGAGTACGGCGCCGGTGCGTGGCGCCGGCGCAGCGCCCCGCGCGTGGCGACGTCGCGAAGGGCCGGCCCTACCAGCGTCCACGGCTCCACGACATAGCGGCTGAACATTCGCCGCGGCTCGCACAACAGGCGGTAGACGCCCTCCAGCCCCAGCCGCCCCGTCCAGCTCGGCGGCGTGCGGATCGCTCCGGCCTCGTAGTCGAAGGCCGCGCCCACCGGCAGCACCACGCAGTCGGGCAGACGATCGTAGCAGCGCTCGATCCAAGCCTCCTGGCGCGGCATGCCCATGCCCACCATCAGCAGGTTGGGGCGGAAGGCGGCGATCTCCGCCAGCACCGCCGCCTCTTCCGCCCCGCCCCATTCGAAGAAGCCGTCGCGGCCGCCAATCACCGGCCCGGGCCAGCGTCCGTTCAGCGCCGCCCGCGCCGCGTCCACGATCCCCGGCCGACCGCCCAGGTAGTAGACCCGCCAGCCGTCCGCCTGCGCCCAGTCCCAGAGCAGGGTGCGAAAGTCCATGTAGGTGCAACGATGGAAGCGGCGCGAGCGCCCATAGATCCAGCGCGCCCAGAGCGTCAGCGGCAGCGAATCTACCTCCACCACGTCCGCCCGTTCGTACAGCGCCGCCATCTGGGGATTGCGGCGCAGCAGATAGAGGCTGTGCAGGTTGTGGTTGGCCACGATCGCCTTGGCCCGCGCCGCCACGCAGCTGCGCACGAAGTGCAGCATCTCCTCAGGCTTCACCAGGTCCATGCCTGCGCCGAGCAAGGTGATCCGCTGTTCGGGGCGGCGCTGGCGGCGGAAGGGTCCGCGCACCCGGTAGTCCGCCCGCTTCTCCAACGATGCGCTCGACATGCGCGGTCCTCGACTGCGGCGGCAAGCGCCCGTCTTCCACTTTACCTTGTAGTGAGAGGGCTAATTCGGCCTTAGCGAGCGTGGTTTAAAATCGTTCATGGTGAGCGGCCGGCCCGCTATGCTGGCGATCCCTGCGCCCCCGCGCGCCTTGAGACCCGCCTGATGGACATCCCCGCCTCGCCTCTCGGAGCCCCGCCCCTCAGCCCGACCCTCGCGAGCCAGAGCCTGGCCGGCTATCTCGCCTCCCAGGACCAGGCCGACGCCAGCCTGCACGCCCTGATCCTGGCGCTCGCCGCCACCTGCGCGGAGATCAGCGCCCTGGTGTCGCGCGGCGCGCTCGGCGACGTGCTGGGCAGTGCGGGCGCGCAGAACGTGCAGGGCGAGGTGCAGAAGAAGCTCGACGTCATCTCCAACGACGTGCTGGTCGCCTGTGCCGAGCAGAGCGGCCAGGTCGCGGCCGTGGGCTCCGAGGAGCTGGAGGATGTGGTGATCTTCGCCGGCGGTGACAGGGGCCGCCACCTCCTGCTGTTCGATCCCCTGGACGGGTCGAGCAACATCGACGTGAACGTCTCCATCGGCACCATCTTCTCGGTCCTGCCGGCGCCCCCCGGCCGCGCGGCCACCGCTCAGGACTTCCTGCAGGGCGGCCGCGCCCAGCAGGCGGCAGGCTATGCGCTGTACGGCCCCCAGACCGTGCTGGTGCTGACGCTCGGCCAGGGCGTAGCGGGCTTCACCCTGAACCCTCGCGACGGCGCCTGGACCCTGACCCACCCGGACCTGCGCATCCCCCCCGCCACGCGCGAGTTCGCCATCAACATGAGCAACCAGCGCCACTGGGCCGCTCCCGTCCGCCGCTACATCGACGAGGCGCTGGCGGGGCGCACCGGCCCGCGGGGCAAGGACTTCAACATGCGCTGGGTGGCGGCCATGGTGGCCGACGTGCACCGCATCCTGAACCGCGGCGGAGTCTTCCTCTATCCCTGGGACAGCCGCGAGCCGGACCGCGCCGGCAAGCTGCGCCTGATGTACGAGGCCAACCCCCTGGGCTGGGTGGTGGAGCAGGCGGGCGGCGCCGCCAGTGACGGCCGCCAGCCTATCCTGGACATCGCCCCAACCTCCCTGCACCAGCGCGTCAGCGTCGTGCTGGGCTCGGCGGAAGAGGTGGAGCGCGTGGTCGCCCACCACCACGAGGCGGCATGAGCGACGCCCCTCCGGCCGAGGCCGCCCCAGCCGAGGCCGACAAGCACACCTACGTCCCCTCCGACGGCCACGGCCTGAAGCACGACCCCTTCAACGCCATCGTGGGGCCCCGCCCCATCGGCTGGGTGTCGACGGTGGACGCCGAAGGGCGGCGCAACCTCGCCCCCTACAGCTTCTTCAACGCCTTCAACTATAAGCCCCCGATCGTCGGCTTCTGCAGCGTGGGCTGGAAGGACAGCATCGCCAACGTCACAGCCAACGGCGAGTTCGTCTGGAACCTGGCCACCCGCGCGACGGCGGAGGCCATGAACGCCACCTCCGCCACCGTCGAGCACGCCGTGGACGAGTTCGACCTGGGCGGCCTCACCCCCCTGCCCTCCCTGAAGGTCGCGCCGCCGCGGGTGGGCGAGAGCCCGGTCAACTTCGAGTGCCGCGTCACCCAGATCGTGCAGCTGAAGACCGCGGCCGGCGCCGACGTGCCGAGCTGGATGGTGTTCGGCGAGGTGGTAACCGTCCACATCGACCGCGCCCTGATCCCGGGCGGCGCCTACGACACCGCCGCCGCCCGCCCGATCCTGCGCGGCGGGGGCTTGGCGGACTATTTCGAGATCGGCCCCGAGGCCCTGTTCAAGATGATGCGGCCGAACTAGGGGGCGCCCAGCGCGCCCTTCCGCGCTGGCTTCAGCGCGGCTTCGGCGGTATGGAGCCACCCTCGCGTGAGGCGAACGCGTGTCAAAGACCGTTTACGCACGCGCCCCCAAAGGGCGCGGGTCCTGCGTGGGGGTTGTGTCCGCCGCTGCTGAGGACCTGGGCCTTGTCTGGGAATACGATTGCCCTTGAGACGGTCTACCGATGTCCAGATACAGCTGATGCAAGGAAGATCGCTCCTTCTCCTCTCCTGCGAAGCGGGAAGGGGACCGCGCGTAGCGTGGTGGAGGGGCGTCACGGCTAGCCGCTCTTGGCTTCATCCACCCGCATAGGCGACGGCCTGCCCGAGACGCTCCTTCCGTCACGGCGCAGGTTACGCCGCGCCACCTCTCCCGCTTCGCAGGGGAGGAGAAGACGCGCGCCCCAAGCCCCAGCCCTGTGTTCGACGCAGCCTTAGGCCAAGTCGAGCTTTACGAAGGACGCCCTGCGTCCCGACCCCTCCGGTCAGCCGCCGCGCGCAGGGCGGGTCAAGGGCGGAGAGCGAAGCGTCCCTTGACGCGCCCGAGCACGGTGGCCCCACGTCCGCTTCCTGGCGCAAACTTGATGCGAAAGATCGACCCATAGCTGACTCGCGCTTCAGAGCAGGCGTCCTGCGGAGCCATCCTGATGTAGCGCTACTCTGTGAAGGATGCGTGCCCCGTTCGGAAGGAGGAATGCCACTCTATATGTTCGTGGCGCGCCCTTACGGAAGGTGTCGCCCATGGATACAAGTTTCGTCTCAACAAGCTCGCCCGGTACATCCGACAAGGCCTTTCGTAGGCGCTCGCCATCCCGGCGCTTCATCGTTGCGAGGCTGTAGATAAGCCCTGCGAGAAGTAGAAGGGGTAGAAGGATGCTCATGGCACCAGCCTATCGCATCACGTCGTGATGTGAAGCCGACGGCAGCAATCCCACCCAATCCGGCGGTACGAAACGTCCGCTACCCGACGTAACGCCTACCGGCTCGCCACCTTCATCGTCTCGCCGGCGAAGTACGTGTCGATCGCCTGCGCCACCCCGTCCATCAGCCGCCGCCGCTCGCCCCCGTCCGCCAGCCGCCGCTCGTCAGCTGCGTTGGTGATGAAGCCCATCTCCAGCAACACCGCCGGCACGTCCGGGGCCAGCAGCACCATGAACCCGGCGTCGCGGTGGCTCCTCCGCAGCAGGGGGGCCTTGTCGGCGATGCGCTCCAGCAGGGTCTCGGCGAAGATGGAGGAGCGGTTCCTGGTCTCGCGCTGGGTGAGGTCGAGCAGGATGCGGTTCACCTGGGCGTCGGCGCCGGGGAGCTGCATGGTCATCCAGTTGGCCTTCTCGAACACCTGCCTGGCCGCGCGCGTCGTGCCCTGCTCGGACAGGGTGTAGACGGTGGCGCCCTTCAGGTCCGGCGTCGTGCCGCTGTCGGCGTGCAGCGAGATGAACAGGTCGGCGTTGGCGCGGCGGGCGACGCGCACCCGGTCCTCCAGCCCTACGTAGACGTCGGAGTCGCGGGTCAGCACGACCTTGTAGCGCCCTTCCCGCTCCAGCCGGTCGCGCAGAGCCCGGGCGGCGAGGAGCGTCAGGTCCTTCTCGTGGGCGTCGGAGCCGTAGGCGCCGGGGTCGTGGCCGCCGTGGCCGGCGTCGATGACGATGACCTTCTTCGACGGCGTCAGCGGCGCCACGGGCGCCTCGATCTTGGCGAGCTGGGCGCTCTGGCGGGCGCGGCGGCCTGCCGGGCTGGATGCTGGCGATCTGGGCGGGGTGGGAGGGCGAGGCCGAGGGCTCCGCCGGCTGGTCGGTGACGTCGATGACGTAGCGGTAGACGTTCACCCCGTCGCCCGGCGGCAGCAGGAAGCGCCTCCGCACCACCCCGGCATGGGCGAGCTCGAGGTGGACCTGGGCCGCGCCAGCCGCCTCCTCCACCCGCCAAGCCTTCACCAAGCCGGCGCCCTCGCCCTGCATGTCGCCGGGAACGTCCAGGTGGGCGAGCGCCAGGCTCACCTTGTCCACGGGCGCGGGGCCTGAGAGCAGCGTGCCCCGGGTCGGCCGGTCAAGTTCGATGACCATGCGGGTCTGGTGGCTGTCGCCGCCGACGCGCACCTTCAGCACGCCCACGCTGGTCTGGCCGTGCGAGGCCGCGGCCACAGCGATCCCGCCGGTCAGCACCAGCGCCGCGGCGATGGCGCGGCGGCGCTGGCCCAGCGCGAGTACGAAATGGATCAACCCTGCGCGCATACGACGCTCCGCCGGCCGTGAGCCCGTCTTATCCGCCCGCGGGGTTGACCAAGGCTTAACCCAGCGGAAACCATGCCCGCGCGCTTCCTTTTTAACACGCGATGTTGCAATGTTGATCTGCGCGCCCCTTAGATGAGCGGCGCGCACAGCGCCAGGACCGAGTCGCGGCCCGGGCATCTCGCCATTCGCGCCATCCGGGCGCGACAGGATTACAGCAACCCATGGGCAGCCTCGCCCTGCAACGCCCCTCCTCGAACCCCGCGCGGATGTCTCCGCGCGGCGAGGCCGGCGTGTGCGCGAGGCGCCACTTGCGACGCAGCGGCCAAGGCCCCGAGCGTCGCGGAGACAGCTTCGATGACCAAGAGAATGCTCATAGACGCCTCCCACGCGGAAGAGACCCGCGTGGTGGTGGTGGACGGCTCCCGGATCGAGGAGCTTGATTTCGAGTCCTCCTCCCGCAAGCAGCTCCGCGGGAACATCTATCTAGCCAAGGTCACCCGGGTCGAACCCAGCCTGCAGGCCGCCTTCATCGAGTACGGCGGCAACCGGCACGGCTTTTTGGCCTTCAACGAGATCCACCCCGACTACTACCAGATTCCCGTCGCCGACCGCGAAGCGCTGATGCGCGAGGTCGAGTCCGACCACGGCGACGATGACGACGAGGATGACGACGCCGACGAGGCGGAAGACGAAGGCGAAGAGGCCTTCATGCGCCGCCAGCGTCGGCTTATGCGGCGCTACAATATCCATGAGGTGAGCCGGCGTCGCCAGATCATGCTGGTCCAGGTCGTGAAGGAAGCGCGCGGCAACAAGGGCGCGGCGCGCACCACCTACCTGTCCCTGGCCGGCCGCTACGGCGTGCTGATGCCCAACACGGGCCGGGGCGGCGGGATCAGCCGCAAGATCGTCTCCTCCACCGACCGGCGTCGGCTGAAGACCATCGTGCAGAGCCTGGACGTCCCGCTCGGCATGGGCCTGATCGTGCGCACCGCCGGCGCCAAGCGCACCAAGAACGAGATCAACCGCGACTACGACTACCTGCTCAGGCTGTGGGAGAACATCCGCGAGACCACGCTGAAGTCGGTGGCCCCTTCCCTCATCTACGAGGAGGAGGACCTGGTTAAGCGCGCCATCCGCGACATGTACGACAAGGACCTTGAAGGCATCGTCGTGGAGGGCGAGCACGGCTACCGCGAGGCGCGCCAGTTCATGCGCATGATCATGCCGGGCCAGTCGTCGAAGATCACGCCGTACCGCGAGAAGACGCCGCTGTTCACGGCCTTCAAGATCGAAGACCAGCTGGCGCAGATCCATTCGCCCACCGTGCCGCTGCGCTCCGGCGGCTACCTGGTGATCAATCAGACCGAGGCCCTGGTGGCGGTGGACGTGAACTCCGGCCGCTCCACCAAGGAGCGCAACGTGGAGGCCACCGCCTTCCGCACCAACCTGGAGGCGGCGGAGGAGACCGCGCGGCAGCTGCGGCTGCGCGACCTCGCGGGCCTGATCGTCATCGACTTCATCGACATGGACGAGTCCAAGAACAACCGCGCCGTCGAGAAGGTGCTGAAGGACTGCCTGTCTACCGACCGCGCCCGGGTGCAGATGGGCAAGATCTCGCCCTTCGGCCTGATGGAGATTTCTCGCCAGCGCCGCCGAACCGGCGTGCTGGAAGGCGCGACCCACATCTGCGAGCACTGCCAGGGCACCGGGCGGGTGCGCAACGTGGAGTCCAGCGCGCTCGCGGCGCTGCGGGCCATTGAGATGGAAGCCGTGCGCGGCGGCTCGGGCTCGGTGCTGGTGCGGCTGCCGACGGCGGTCGCCCTCTACGTGCTGAACGAGAAGCGCGGCTATATCAGCCGTCTTGAGCAGATTCATCTGCTCGAAGTGAACATCGTCACCGACGATGCGGCGGCGCGCGACGACATCGAGATCGAGCGCACCGCCAGCCACGGCGCTGACGAGGAGGGCGCCGCCGCCCGCTTCCTCGCCCGCCGCTTGGCGC
>CAXUEN010000051.1:0-10229 GCA_964249945.1 uncultured Caulobacteraceae bacterium
CGCCTGCCCGGCGGGGCTGGTGAGATGGGGCGCGGTCTCTCCCCCGATCGCCGATCGCCGGCCGTCGAGCCGGTGCGCCAGGCCCGCCGCCGCCGCGCCGGCGAAGGCGCGGATCTCCTCGAGGGCGATCTCCACGGTCGGTCGGGCGGCCCCCACTGTCGAGACCAGGCTGGCCGGCGACCGCCACAGCCCCGTGCGCCGGTCGAGCGTCGCCTGTTCGGCGAGGCGCTGGCGCGAAAAGCCCTGGTTGAGGAAGGCGGCTTCGAACAGGAGGCGGGCGCCGTCGGCCTGCCCGTGCTCCACACAGAGTTCGGCCAGGTCGAGCTGGTCCTGGACGTCCAGGACGCCGCCCGCCCCGGCCAGGCCGGCCCGGGCCTGAAGCAGCGGCAAGGACGTGTCGGACACGACGACGGCTGAGGGCTCAGACATAGCGGCGGACGGCCGTATAGACGTCTTCGAACGGAATGTTCATGCAGGCGTAGTCTTTGCCGCAGTCCTCGGGGTCGTGATAGAGCGTGCATCCCGCGCACGGCACCTTGCGGGTGATGATCACGCCGGTCTGCTCCTGCCCCCATTCGCTCCAGTTGATGCGGGAGGAGTGGATGCTCACCACCGGAGCGCCACGCAGCGACGCCAGGTGCTTGGGCCCGGAATCGTTGCCGACGAAGACGGAACAGAAGGACATGAAGGCGTCGAACACGTCGAAAGGAAGCTGCTTGTCGAGGATGACCAGCCGGTCCGAGGCGGCGAGGTCGGCGGGCAGGCCATTGCGGAACGACGCGTCGTCGGTGAAGTAGACCACCTTCAGGTCGGTGTCCGTCAGCAGCCGCGACGCGAGCTGGGGATAGTGCGCCCACCGGCTCCAGACGATCCGCGCCCCGGTGTGCAGGGCGGCGAACCGCTCGCCTTCCCGAACGCCGTAGGCCTCCAGCACGCTCCGCGGGAGGTCCTCGCGCCGGATCACCTTGCCCGTGGCGTGGGTGGCCGTGTGCAGGCGCTCGACCATGCTGAGGATGCGCTTGGAGTGGGCGGAGTTCTCGCGCCTGTTCTTCACGTCGAACAGGTGGTCCTCATAGCTCGAGGTCAGCCGGTGCCAGCCGGGATCGCGGAAGCCGAAGGTGATCCTGGCGCCGGTCAGCAGCAGCGTGGGGCGGCTCATCAGGCTTTGGGAGAGATCGATGGCGAGGTCGAAGCGATAGGGCGCGCACAGGTCGCGGATCTCGATCTGCTGTTCCAGGGACAGGGGACGGCTGCGCTGGTGCCAGCTCTCGGCGTGATTGATGACCAGGATGTCGTCGAACAGCTGGAGGCTCCGCGCCAGGTCCGCATTGGCCGGCCCGAGCAGGCCGACGAGCCTGGCGCGGGGAAAGATCTCGCGAAGGCGCACGATCCCGGGGATAGAGGCCACCAGGTCGCCCAGCTGATCCGACCGCGCGACCAGGATGCTCTTCACCTCGCCGAGCTGGTTCGGGCGCCAGGCCTCCCGCACCACGCTGGGGCGGGCGTCGATCTGCGCCTCCAGCGATCCCTCCGCATCCGGCGGAAGGTTGATGACGCCGTCCGATCCGGGATGGTCGGACTCCAGCAGCGGGTCCTCCACCACGAACCACTGGATCAGCACCTGATCCTCGCCGCCGGACACCTTGGCCCGAAGCTCCAGCTCGTAATGACCCAAGGCGAAGCCCGAAAAGTCGTGCCAGATGTTGAAGACGTACTTGTGGATGCGGTCCTTGTCGGGCTCGTACTCCAGTTCGTAGGGGCCTTTCAGCAGCCCGCGGTGGATCAGCAGGCCGTTCACCCGGGCCTGCAGCTCCCGCACCGGCCGGCTCGAAAGCACATAGCCGCGGATCGCCTCGATCCCGCGGGCGGTCGGCTTGTAGCCCCAGTAGGTCCTCTGCTCGATCCCGAACTGGCGGATGACAACGGCCTCTTCGCCGTAGCGCAGGAGCCCCCGCAGCGGCTGCGGCGTCAGTTCCGGAGCGAGACGGCCATAGAGCGAAACCAGCTTCAGCTCGTCGGCCTGTCCTTCCGGGCCGAGGTCTTCGAGCCGGATCACCGCCTGACCCGGCGCCGTCGCGACGTCCGGGCCCCGCCAGCCGGACCGCTCCAGCCCGTCGAGTTCCCCCTGGGCGCTCGCCCAGCCGGGCGAGAGGTCCAGCGCGCGGGCGTAGGCGCGCCGCGCGGGCTCCAGCCGCCCGGTGATCTTGTAGAAATGGCCGAGCTGCAGGGCGAGGTCCGCATCGTCAGGCATCAACCTCAAGGCTTCGAGGTAGTGCTGCTCCGCCCGGTCGTGCTCGTCCGCCTCCTTGAACATGTGCCCGGCCTGGACGTGGATGTCCCCGCGCTCCGGGGTCAGCTGCAGCGCTTCAGAGTAGAGCGCGGCCGCGTCGCGCCAGCGCTTCTCGCTGCTGGCGATGTTGGCGTGGGCGATGAAGGCGTCGGCGGGGTGCGGCGGAGCCTCGGTGGGTCCGGGCGGCGGCGGCGCGCCCTCCTCCCTGACCAGCCGGCGCATAACCCTGAGCGGCAGTCGCGCAACCATGGTCATCCCCTAAAGCCTGCCCGGACCAAGGCGCGCCGGCCGATATGCGGCCAACGCCTTCAGGCCGACTATCGTGTGCGGCGCGCGACCCTTGCCCAAGCCGGCGCAGCGCACGTGTGTCGGAAGGCGTAGGCATTTGCAACCGCCCGGGCGGACGGTTCCGCTTCGCGCTCAGACGCGCCCGGACCGGCCTTGGGCTAGGCTTGTCCCCGCGGTTTCGCTAGCTACAGGAAACGGACCCGCAGCGGTCGCGAGGAGCCAGGGTTTGCGGAACAGGGGCGCGCCGGCGACGCTGGAGGAGCGCCGGTCCAGCTGGATAGAGGCGGCGCGGCGCGGCGCGATGGCGGAGGTCGTGGACGCCTCGCCGGCGATCGAGGTCGGGGACGAGGGGCTCGCCGCGCCGGACGCCAGCCAGACCGTCGTGCTGGCCGTTCTCCACCTGCAGGACATCGTCGACTACCGGGGTGCGCTTCAGGCCTGGTTCCGCGCCGTCCAGGTCGGCGGCCGGCTGGTGGTCGTGACGCCCCACGCCTTCCTCTACGAGCGCCAGCTGGGCCTGCCGTCCCGCTGGCGTCCGGGCCAGCGGCGGCTCTACACGCCGGCCTCGCTGCTGCAGGAGGTGGAAGAGGCGCTGGCGCCCAACACCTACCGCGTGCGCCACCTGGGCGACCTGGACGAGGGCTATGACTACGCCCTGGACGACGGGGAGCCGCCCGCGGGACGGAGCGAGGTCGTGCTGGTGCTGGAGAAGATCGCCCCGCCGTCCTGGGCGCTCCTGGTCACGCCCGAGCAGCCGACGGACAGGCCGCGCCGCGACGCGCCCGACTACGCGTTCGACCCCCCGCGCACCCGCGTGGAGGTCGAGGCGCGCCCCAGCTATGGCAAGATCCTGATCCTGAAGCCCGACCACCTCGGCGACTTCATCATGGGGATCTCCGCCCTGGAACGGGCGCGGGCCCTGTTCCGCGACGCGGAGATCACCCTGGTGGTGGGCTCCTGGAACGTGGACATGGCGCGCAGCCTGGGCGTGGCCGACCGGATCATCGCCTTCGACGTCTTCCCGCGCAATTCCAGCGAAGACGAGGTGGACGTGCCCGGCAAGGCGGCCCTGTTCCAGCAGTCGGTGGGCGAGGCCTACGACCTCGCCATCGACCTGCGGACCGACCACGACACCCGCTTCCTGCTCCGCCTCGTAAAGGCGGGCTTGCGCGCCGGCATCGGCACGTACGCCGAATTCCCGTTCCTGGACATCTTCCTGCCGGTGGACGTCACCCGCGGCGAGCCCGAGGCCGCCCGAGAATTTCTGTTCAACCACCATGCCTTCCCCTCGCAGGGCTCGACCCGGCGGACGGAGAACCGGATCATCTCCTACGGTCCCACCGCAGAACGCGACTGCGCCATCGTCTGGGGACCCTACCAGCCCCTTCGCCCCGGGCGTTACGTCTTCGAGCCGCGCCTGGACGTGGAGGCCGCCGAGGCGGGCTTGATCATGCTCGACATCGGCCTCGATGCGGAGCGGATCGCCACCGCCTATGTAGCCGGCGGCGCGGTTGCGCCGCGGCTGCCCTTCACGGTCGAGGCGGCCGGCGCCCGCTTCGAATTCCGGATCTGGACGGTGGACGACATCCCCTCCCTCGACCTCAGCTTCTTCGGCGGGCGGCTGATCCGCGAGGGCGCGGCCAGCGTGCTGCACCAGTCCGAGTACCTGTCCCTCCTGCTGGAGCTGGTGGCGATGCGGTTGCAGCGCACGGGCGTCCTGGCCGACCTCGGGCCCGCATGAGCGACATCTTCGTCGCGCCGTTCTCCAACAGCGACATCCGGGACTGGCCACTGGACCGCTACACGGAACTGGTGGGGCTGCTGCTGGAGCGCGCGCCCAGCGGGATGGACGTGCGCGTCATCGGCACGCCCAGCCAGAAGCTGCGGGCCTGCGAGGTGGTGCGCCCCTACCCCGCAGACCGGGTGTTCAACGACTGCGGCCGCAGCCCCTGGCCGCAGGTGGTCGAAGCGCTGAAGTCTGCGGCCTGCGTGATCGGCAACAACAGCGGCGTCGGCCACCTGGGGGGCCATTTCGGCGTGCCCACCGTGTGCGTGTTCAGCGGCTCGCACCAGCGGCGAGAGTGGCGACCGCTCGGCGCCAGCGTGGTGCTGGTCTCGCGCGTGATCGGCTGTTCGCCCTGCCACTTCGACCACAATGGCGGCAGTCCCTACCACAAGGCATGCCTGAGGGAGGTTGCCGCCCGGACCGTGGCGGACGCCGCCTTCGCCATCATGGACCGGGTCGCCTCCAAGGGTACGGGCGAAGCGCGCGTACCTTCCGCCGACGGACGGCCTTGAGACCTCCTCCCGGCTCACGGTATTAGCATTTCATAAGGACGCTCGACGTCCAAAGGGAGGTCGCGATGTTCGAAGGCAAGGCTGTTCAGGCGCTGGCGGACAGGGTGGGGCAGCTGGCCGCCGACCTTCGCGCCGCCCAGGCCCGCTGCGACCAGCTCGAGGCGGCGCTGTCCCAGCAGGAGGCGGATCTGAAGCGGGTGCGCGCCGACCAGCTCCTCCTCGGCCGGCGGCTGGACGAGGCCGAGACGCAATCGGGCAAGGCGATGACCGGGCTGTTGGAGCGTATAGAGCAGCTTCGAGGGCTTGACGCTCTGGGCGCGCGCGCGCCCCGTCCCGCCTGATCCGCACCCGCCGGGCGCCGCCGCCGCCCTTCGCCGCGCTCTGCGGCCCTTGAAATAGAAGCGTACCCTTTGAGTAACCTGGAAGACCTGCAAGGCGCACCCCTGGACGCGCTCGTTCGCCGCGCCATCCTGACCGCCGGCCACGACCTGGATCGCCTCTCTGAGCAGGAGGACTGCGTCCCGCTCCTGAAAGGCGCGGGCCGGGACGACGCCGCCCGCGCGCTGAGCCTCGTGCTCCGCCTGCGCGGCGGCGTGCCGGCCGAGGAGGCGGGCGAGGGCGGAGATCCGATCGATCTCGCGGTCGGAGAGCTTCGGGCGCTGTTCGCGCTAGAGCCGGAGCTGCCCGGCTTGCCGGACCGCGCGCAGGCGCTCGCGGAGGACGCCGGGCCTGCGGCCGGCGGCGCGCCGCCGTCGGACCAGCCGCCCTTCATGTTCACCCTGTCCACCTGGCTGGAGGACCTGACGGGCGCGCTTCGCGAGCCGCCTTCCGGCCCGGCGGTGCGCACCACCGGCGAGCTGCTGGCGCGGCTGCGGCAGGAGGTGCTGGAACAAGGTTCGCCGGACCTGCAGGACGCCAGCCCCGATCCCGGGGTGCTCGGCTTCCGCCTCGCGCTCGCGAGCCTCAGGCGCTTCCTCGTCGCCAACTACCACGCGGCCTACGGACCGGTCGGCTCGCCTGCGCTCTTCCACCGGCTGGCGCGGGCCCGGGCGCCGGGGCTAGGCGCCTACGGGCGTCACGCGGCGGATCTCGTGCGGGGCGCCAGGGAGACGCTCGCCCTGCTGCAGCTCGCCCGGGGGCGGCCACTCTGCGAGTGGACGCCAGCGCTTTCCCGCTGGAGCCTGGTGCTGCTCCAGGCGACCTCGGGCCGGCTCCGCATCGAGCTGGTCGACGAACTGGCCGACCTGGGGCTGACCTCCGTGCTGTGGGGTCAGCTGGCCTCGGTCCTGCGAGAGCCCGATCGGCGTCCCGACCGGGAGCTGCTGCAGCACGTGCGCGATGCGGGCCTCGATCTCCAGGACCTCGAACTCGCCTGGCGGGCGCAGGCGCTGATCGCGCGCTGGTGGTCCGACGACAAGAACGAGTGGCTGGCGCAGGGCGACATTGCGATCTACCGCCGCGACTACGCCCAGGCCGAGGCGCTGTTCGAGCGGGCGCTGCGCCTGGCTCCCGACGACGGGCACGGCCAGCGTCGCCTGCAGGCGCTGCGGGAGGGCCGTGGGGACGAGGTCGCCTCGATTGGCGGCTTCGGCACCCCGGACGCGCGCAAGCAGCTGCGCGCCGAGAGGCTTCGCGGCGAGGCGCCCCCGGCGGACGTCTCGGACGAGGCGGCGGCGCTCGACCTGGGTCGCACGGCTGAGGCGCTGATCCCTGAACTGGCGCCGGACCCCCGGGGCCGTGCGCCCGGGCGGCCCCATGATGGGCTGCATCTGCGCCGGGTGGGCGCCCGGCGGGAACGCAGCCGCTGGGGCGAACTGGCGGCGCTGGGCGGCGTGGAGGCGATCCGGGGCTTCCTCGTCTCGACCTCGCCGGCGGTGGAACTCGAGATCCGGCTCGGCGGTCGAAGCCTTGCGCGCACCGTCCCGGCCGGCTTCCCCCTGGAGGCGCCGGACGAGGGCCGCCGCAAGTACGTGTTCAACGCCTGGATCGACGTCTCCGGGTTCGCGCCCGGACGCTACGAACTCGACGTCGCCCTGACCGATCTGGAGCAGCGCCGACACGTCCACCGGGAGCACGTCCTGGTGGTCGAGCCCCGCGCCGAAGCGGCCCACCCCCACTCCGACGCCGTGGTCGATCCACCTGGAGCGCCGGGCGGCCCGCCCCTCGAAACGGACGTGAATTCACGCCCGAGCCGGGTGAGGCCGGCGCGGCGCACGCCCCTGGAAGGGCCGCTCCGGGAGGTCCTGGTGCTCAGGGTCGATCAGCTCGGCGACATGGTCTGCTCGATCCCCGCGGTGCGCCGCCTGCGGCAGGTGGTGGGCGGGGCGCGCGTGACGGGGCTCGTCTCGCCGGCCAATGCGGAGCTGGCCCGCTCGCTCGGCCTGTTCGACGAGGTGATCGTGGCGGACTTCCCCACCGACCCCGTCGAGCGCCGCCGCGTGATGCCCCTGGAGGCCCAGGCCGCCCTGCGCGCGGAGCTGCACGCGCGCGACTTCGACCTGGCCATCGACTTCGCCGACCACTCGCCCTCCCGCTACCTGCTGCTGCTGTCCGGCGCCCGGCGGCTGGTGGGCATGGCCAACGCCGCTTACCGCTTCCTGGACCTCGACTTGCAGGCCCACTCACGCGACCAGGTCAACGGGTCCGAGGTCGTACCGGCCAGCAACAAGGCCCTGGCCCTGGTGGAGGGACTGGCTGCGTCGATGAAGCCCCTGGGCGAGACGGTGCGCCGCCAGGACCTCGACCCCGGCCGCCTCGCTCGCTTCGAGGTGGAGGAGGGCCGCTACGCGGTGCTGCACACCGGCGCGCGCCTGAAGTTCAGCCGCTGGCCGCACTACGCCGCCCTCGCCACGGCGCTGCTGGAGCGCACGGCGCTGGGCGTGGTCGCGGTGGCGGACGACCCCGACATGGCCGCGGCCTTCCCGCCGTCGCTCCGCGCCCATCCCCGGTTCCAACTGGTGGAAGGGCGCCTGCCCTTCGACGACCTGGACGCCCTGCTGTCCTACTGCGCGGTCTTCGTCGGCAACGACTCCGGACCCAAGCACCTGGCGTCGCTGCGCGGCTCGGAGGTGGTCAGCCTGCACTGCGCTCGGAACAACTGGAACGAATGGGGCCAGGAGAACCGGGGCGTAATCCTCAGCCGCCGCGTCCCCTGCGCCGGCTGCCAGATTGAAAGCCATGCGGAGGAGTGCGGCAAGGCGATCGCCTGCCTGACCCACATCGCCCCCGAGGAGGTGCTGCAGGCGACCCTGACCCTCCTGGACGGCTCCGCAGGCGGACGGCGCACCGACACATGACCCGATGATCAGGCGGCCAGCGCCGACGACGGCTCCACCAGCACCTGATCGAGAGTCTCGAACAGCGTCTGCAGGTCGATCGGCTTGGCGATGTGGGCGTCCATGCCGGCCTCGCGGTAGTCCGCCAGCTGGTGGCTCATGACGTTGGCGGTGAGCGCCACGATGGGCGTCCGCCGCCGCGCCAGCCTGGCCTCCTCCTCGCGGATGGCCCGGGCGGCGGCGGGGCCGTCCATCACCGGCATCTGCGCGTCCATCAGCACGACGTCGAAGCCCCCCTCGCGCCAGGCGCCCACGGCCTGCGCCCCGTTCTCCACCAGCGTCAGCTCGATCCCGTCCTGGGCCAGCAGGGTGCGCAGCACCAGGCGGTTGGTAGGATTGTCCTCCGCCGCGAGGATGCGCACGGCCAGCGGACCGCCTGCATCCGCCGCGTCTCCAGGGACGGTCCTCGCACCGTCCGCCTCCGCCACAGGTGTCAGCGGAAGCACCAGGGCGAAGGTCGAGCCCTCCCCCGGCCGGCTTTCCACCTCGATCTCGCCGTCCATCAGGCGCGCCAGATCGCGCGAGATCGACAGGCCGAGCCCCGTGCCGCCGTGCCGGCGCGTGGTGGAGGGGTCGGCCTGGGTGAAGGTCTGGAACAGCCGGTCCAGCACGGCCGCCTCGATGCCCTCGCCGGTGTCGTGCACGCCGAAGCGCAGCCGCCCGTCGCCCTGGGGGGCGATCGCGAGGGCGACCTCGCCCTGGTTGGTGAACTTCACCGCGTTGGAGAGCAGGTTGCCCAGGATCTGTCGCAGGCGGGTGGGGTCGCCCCGGTAGTCCACCTCCAGCGACGGATCCATCTCGACCCGGAAGGCCAGCGACTTGGCCTCCGCCTGCACGCGGTACAGGGCCTCCACGTCGCCGATCACAGTGCGCAGGTCGAAGGGGGTCGCCTCCAGCTCCATGCGCCCGGCCTCGATCTTGGACACGTCCAGGAGATCGTTCAGCAGGTGCAGGAGCGTGCGGCCGGACTGCAGCACGACCTCGAGCCGCTGGCGCTGCAGCGGCGACAGCTCGCCCGAGGCGATGGCCTGGGACATGCCCAGCACCCCGTTAAGCGGCGTGCGGATCTCGTGGCTCATATTGGCCAGGAAGGTGCTCTTGGCGCGGTTCGCCGCTTCCGCCGCCTCCTTGGAGGCCTGCAGCGCCTGGGCGCTGCGCTCGCGCTCGGTGACGTCGAAGACCGTCATCAGATAGGCCGTGCGCCCTTCGAAGCTGATGGTCTCGGTGTAGGGCAGCACCAGCAGTTCGGCGCCGTCGGACCTCAGGTGCCGCCAGACGCGGTCGGGCGCGTACCTGTCCACCTCGCCGGCCAGTCGGCGAACCTCGTCGTACTCGGCGCCGGGCAGGAGCTGGCTAAGCCTCAGCTTCAGGAAGCTCGCCTCGTCATAGCCGTAGAGCGCCAGGGCGGCCGGGTTGACGGCCAGTATCCGGCCCCCGCGACTGCTCACCCAAACCGGCGCGGGATTGCGGTGGAACAGCAGCGAGAGCGACTGCTCCTTCTGGCGGCGTTCGGTGAGATCGCGCACCGCCACGATGAGGTCGTCACCGGCGCCGACCTTGCGCGCCAGCACCTCCACGGGCACGGAACGCCCGTCTGCCGCGAGCAGCCGCCCTTCGGTGCGTCCGTCCGAGGCGAAGCTCTGGCCGGGATCGGGTGCGAACAGCTGCGCCTGGAACAGCTGGCCGATGAGCGCCTTGCGATCGGTCCCCACCGCTTCGGCGAAGGCCGTGTTGACGTCGGTGATCTGGTCGTCGCGCAGAAGGGCGACGCCCTCGAAGCTGCTGGCCGAGAGCAGCTTCAAGCGCTGCAGCGCGCGGCGGCGGTCGCGATGCTCCTGGTAGGTGACCAGGCCGCCCGCCGCCAGCACCAGGCTGGAGAGGGCGGTGATCAGCACGGCCAGGAGCGGGCGCGAAATGAGGTCGGGCCGCACCGCGACGCGGGGGTCGAAACGGAAGCTGATCGCCGCCATGCCGGTGAAGTGCAGCAGCAGGACGCCGAGGGCGATCAGCGCGCCGCC
>CAXUEN010000052.1:0-10214 GCA_964249945.1 uncultured Caulobacteraceae bacterium
CCCTTCAAGGGGGAGGGAGGCATGCCCCTCAGAACGCCGGCATCAGCAGGTCGCGGGCGCGGGCGGCGTCCAGGTCCATCTGGGCGATCATGGCGTCCAGGCTGTCGAACTTGCGGTCGCCCCGGACGAGGTCGGTGAGCTCGACCTCCAGGGTCTGGCCGTAGAGGTCCTCGTCGAAGTCGAACAGGTGCACCTCCAGCCGTTCGTCCACCCCGTCCACCACCGTGGGCCGGCGGCCGATATAGCCCACCCCCGGGATCTCGCGGCCGTCGGCCAGGCGGGTGCGCGCGGCGTAGATGCCGAACAGCGGCCGGACGTAGCCCTCCAGCGAGATGTTGGCGGTGGGGAAGCCGATGGTGCGCCCCAGCTGGTCGCCGTGCACCACCACGCCTTCGATGGCGAAGGGCCGGCCGAGCAGGCGCGCCGCCTGGCGGGGATCGCCGTCCCGCAGCGCCTGGCGCACCGCGCTGGAGGAGCACTTGCCGCCGTCGACGGCGGTGACCGGCTTGGCGATGGACACGCCGAAGCCGTAGCGTTCGCCGTAGCGGCGCAGCCTCTGCGGGTCGCCGCTGCGGCCGGCGCCGAAGACGTAGTCGAAGCCCGCCGCCACGTGCTGGGCGCCCAGGCCCTCGGCCAGGACGTCCCTGGCGAAGGCCTCGTCGCTGAGCGCCGCCAGCGCCGCGTCAAAGGTGAGGATGTGCAGCCGGTCCACGCCCAGGTCCGCCAGCACCCGGCCGAGCTGGTCCGGGGTCAGCAGGCGGAAGGGCTCCGCCCCTGGCTGGAACCAGCGCCGGGGATGGGGCTCAAAGCTCACCACCGCCAGGGACGTGCGCAGGGCGGCGGCGGCCCTGGCCGCGTCTGCGATCACCTGACGATGGCCGCGGTGAACCCCGTCGAAGTTGCCAAGCGCGATGGCGCCGCCGCGCTGGTCGGGTTCGAGCCCGCGCCAGCCGTGGATGATGTGCAGGGACACTCGCGCTTCGCCTCAGCGGGCCTTGGGGGCGGTGGACCTGGGCGCCGCTCGCGGCGCGCGCAAGATGGCCTCGCCCTCCAGCACGGTCTTGCCCTGCACCGAACAGCGGGTGGTCAGGCGCACGTGGCCGGCCTTCAGGTCGACCTCCGACACCTCGGCCCGGGTCAGCACCTCGTCGCCGATGCGCACGGGGCGGCGGAAGGTCAGGCTCTGGGAGACATAGATGGCGCCGGGCCCCGGCAGCTTCTCGCCCAGCAGGGCCGAGATCCAGGCGCCCAGCAGCATGCCGTGCGCCACCCGGCCCCGGAAGGGCGAGGCCTCGGCGTAGTCCTCGTCCATGTGCAGCGGATTGCGGTCCCCGGACACCTCGGCGAAGTCGGCGAGGTCCGAGGGCGTGACGGTGCGCAGCTGTTCGGCCGCCAGTCCCACCGCCATCGCCTCCAACACCATCCCCGCCGGCTGCTGCGCCATGGAATCCTCGCCACCCACGGCCTCTCATAGCGCGATGGCGCCGCAGGTGCGAGACCGCTCGGCCCCGCCCCGCCCTTGTGTGCGTACGCTGGTGTCAACACCTTTGGAGCCGAAGGTCCGTTGGTGCGTTTGTCTGCCAAGGAGGACGTTTCGTCCGGAGGTTTTGAGATGCGGAAGGCAGTGACGGCAGGTGCGGCGGCGGCTTTGGCCTTGGCCGCGACGCTCGGTTCAGTGGAGACGGCCTCCGCCCAGCATGGCGGCGGTGGGTTCCATGGCGGCGGCTTCGGCGGTGGATACCACGGTGGCGGCTTTGGCGGTGGGTACCGCGGCGGCGGCTACGGCGGGTACCGGGGCGGCTACGGCGGATATCGCGGCGGCTATGGGTACGGCTACGGCCGGGGTTATGGCGGCTACGGATACGGCCTCTATGGCGGACTGGCCGGGTTTGCCATCGGGTCGGCGATCGCGAGCAGCTACTACCCCTACTACGGGTATGGCTATGGTTATCCCGGCTATGGCTATGGTTACGGCTACCCGGGGTACGGCTACTACGGCTGGTGACGGGCAGGGCTGATCGGCCCCGCAGCTAAGCTGACGAGAACCCCTCGCGACATGGTCGCGAGGGGTTTTTGCTGTGCGCTCAGCAGCCGCAGGCCTGACCGCCCATCCCGCTGCCGTAGGCGTAGCCGGTCGGCGCCATGTAGGCGGCCCCGCCATAGCTCATGTCCGGCGTCTGGGCGTAGCCGCTGTAGCCATAGGTGTAGGCGCCGCCGTCGCCGGCGAAGCCGTAGCCGCCGGGAGCGCCGCCCTGGCCATACTGGCCGTATCCGCCTTCCGCCTCCTCGCCGTAAGGCGCCTGCGATGCATATCCCGCGTCGCCCTCGCCCTGGGCATAGCCCTGGCCGGCGTCGTAGCCGTAGTCTCCGCCGTAACCCCCGCCATAGCCCGCGTCGCCGGCGTACAGGCCAAGCGCGCTTCCGGCGAGGAAGCCATAGCCAAAGTCGTCGCGGCCGCGGCCATACCCGTTCCGATAGCCTCCACGGCCATAGCCCTGGGCATACCCGCCGCCATAACTCTGGCCGCCGTAGCCCTGGCGCCCATAGCTGCCACGATAGGCTGGGCCCGAGCCGTAGCCGCCCATGGCGTGGCCGCCGTATCCCTGACTGACGTAGCCCTGGCCGCCGTAGCCCTGACCGCCATAGCCGTGACCACCCTGGCCGGCGTAGCCGCCGGAATGGTTGAAGCCCCAGGCATTGGAGCTCCCGCGGAAATTGGTGAAGCCGCCGCTGCGGAAGCTGGAGCGGCCGCCAGCGCTGGAGGTGGCGAAGGCGGAGCTGTGCGCCTGGGCGCTCGCCCCCGCCACCGCGCCGGAATAGCTTCCGGAGCGGCCGCCGCCATGGCCGCCGGCCTGGGCGGCGCCCGCAAGCGCTCCCGTCACCGCCAAGACGGCGCTCCCGATCAAGACTGCTGCACGCATGGCTGCTCTCCGTAAGCGCCGGCGGCGCCTGATTGGGAAGGTTAACGCAGCCTTGCGCCTTTCGGCTGCTTCCGGCGGCGTGTTTCAACCGGCGGGGGAACTCGGTCCCAAACCGGAACGGATTGAAAACAGCCACCCCCGGAACCATCTTAATCAGGTCGAGGTCCCCGCATGCCGACCTAGGGTGCGGACGGCCCCGCGAAGTCGCTTGCGAGAGGACTTTGGCTATGACGACCCGGACGCTCGTGTTCGACGGTCCCTTCCTGCTTGGTTTCGAGCCCACGCGCGCCTTGATCGAGCGGGCGGCGAAGGCGGCGGCTGAAGGGTATCCGCCCTACAACGTCGAACAACTCGCCGTCGACCGGATCCGCATCACCATGGCGGTGGCGGGCTTCTCGCCCGACCAGCTCCAGGTGACGGTGGAACAGAACCAGCTGCTGGTCAGCGGCCGGCGTGATGGCGAGGGCCGGGAGGGCTCGGCCTACCTGCACCGCGGGATCGCGGCGCGGGGCTTCCAGCGCACCTTCGTCCTGGCCGACGGCCTGGAGGTGGAAGGCGCCCTGCTGGAGCACGGCCTTCTGCACCTGGACGTCTGGCGGCCGGAGCCCGAGCGCGCGGTCAAGCAAATCCCCATCCGCACGGCCGGCTGAACCCCGCGGGCCCTAAGAAATTCACCTTACTTGGAGGCGGTCATGATGACGCACTCGCTGACAACCGAAGCTTTCGCAGCCCTGGGCGCCCCGGATCTGGTCTACGTCCGGCCGATCAGCGCCCAGGAGGTCCTCGCCAACACCCCGCCGGAGGCCCGGCAGGGCGTGGAGCTGACCCCGGACCAGATCCTCTATGCGGTTCACGGCGCTAACGGCGCGAGGCTGGCCGTGCTCGCCGATCGGGACTCCGCCTACGCCGTAGCGCGCGCCAACGAACTGGCGCCCGTCTCCGTCCACTGACGCCATCAAAGCGCTCCGGCCGCCGAGGCCGGGGCGTTCACGCCGCCGACGTCGAACTCTCTTGGGCGAGGAGAGCGTAGATGGCGTCCGAGGTGCGGGCGTTTCGCAGCTGTTCCCGCAGTTCCCCCCGCCTGAGCGCTCGCGACACCCTGGCCAAGGCCCGTAGGTGCTCCGCGCCCGAGCCCTCCGGCGCGAACAGGGCGAGCATCAGGTCCACCGGCTGGCCATCCACCGCGTCGAAGGCGACCGGCGTCTCCAGCCGCACGAAGACGGCCTTCAGCCCGACCAGGGTGGGCAGGCGAGCGTGGGGCAGGGCGACCCCTCGCCCCATGCCCGTCGAGCCGTCCGCCTCACGTTCGAGCAGGCGGTCCAGGATATCGCCCGGTGGCAGGCGCAGAACCCGGCCGGCGACCTCGGACAGGGCCGCGAGCGCTTGGCGCTTGCTGTCGACGCCGAGCCGCAGCCCGATGGCGCCCGGCTCCAGCCAGTGGCCGATATCCATGTCCCAAAGTCTTCCCGAACCGTCCGCCTTGACCATAGGCGCAGCCACGCCGGGGCGCATATCACATCCGCGCGTGCTGGGCAGGGGCGGTGGAGGCGGCGACCGGCGTGCGCTCTGGATCGATCCAGCCGATGTTGCCGTCGCCGCGGCGGTAAACGACCGACAGCCCGCCGTGGGCGGCGTTGCGGAACAGCACCACCGGGGCGCCGGTCAGGTCCAGCTCCATCACCGCCATGGAGACGGTCTGGGTCTTCACCGCCGCCTGGGCCTCGGCAATGATCATGGCGGCCGGGGCGCCGTCGCCGGCCGATCCGTCGGCGCCCCAGTCCTCGTCGGTCTCGTCGTCGTCGTCGGGCGCTCGCAGCACGGTGAGGGCGGCCATCTCCGGATCGCCCTTCACCGCGCCGTTGGCGTGGTGGTTCACCAGGCGGCGCTTGTAGCGGCGGATGCGGGTCTCGACCTTGGTCAGGGCGGAGTCGAAGGCGGCGTGGGCGTCGCCGCCCTGGCCGCGGGCCACCAGCTGCTGGCCGGTGGCGAGCAGGATCACCACGTCGACGCATAGGCCGTGCCCGTCGCGCATGACGGTGACCTCAGCGCTGCCCCCGCGGTCGAAATACTTTCCGATCCCGGCCACCAGCTCGTCGGTGATGCGGGATCGAAGCGCCTCGCCGACCGCCATGTGGCGGCGGGAAACCTGCACGGCCAAGTGAGAGGTCGGGGGAGCGGTGTTGGAGGCCATGCGCGTCCTTCCGTGGGCTGCGGTTTGCGGCGGGCCGGGCCCCGGCCCGCCGAAGGGTCAAACGCCCCGTCGAGGGCGAGGTTCAGGGCCGCGCCCGGCGCCCCTTCGTCAGTGCAGTCGCCGCAGGTGGAGGGCGGGGGCGGCGCGGCGGCCGGGGAGCGGGAAGCCGTTGACCTGAAGGGCGCTGGTCACCGTCTGCAGCGTCATCAGCAGGCCCTCGGTCACGGTCGGCTCGACCAGGGTTTCCAGCCGCTCGCGCACCTCGCCCTCGTCGGGCGCACCAGCGAGCGTGCGGACCGCCACGACCAGGGAGGTGAAGGCCTCCTCCGCCGACGACCCTAGCACCACCTCCAGGGAGCGCTGGAGGGCGGGGCAGTCCGCGTGGCCGAGCGCGACGGCGCGCAGGCTCCACAGCATGAGCTGCTCGCCCCGCGCCAGTTCGCGCAAGCGCGGAGGAGGTTCGCCGTCCAGCTCGGCGGGTTCGTCGACGAGGTGGGGCGTCAGGGTTTCGGGCATGGCCGGTCTACGCGTTCAGGAGATCAGCCTCTAGTACTTGCAAATGCGTCGCAACAGCGTTTTGCGTCAGAGGCGCACGATCTCGGTCCCCACCGGCGCCAGGGACAGGCCAGCCAGCTTGAAGCTCTGTAGGCCGAAGGGGATGCCGACGATGGTGACGAGCTGCAGCGCGCCGATGACGAGGTGGTGCAGCGCCAGCCACCAGCCGGCCAGGATCACCCAGATTAGGTTCAGCACCACGTCCAGCCCGCCGCGCCCGACGTGCAGCCCGGTGCGCGGGATGGCGGTGCGACCGAACGGCGCGAAGGCGAACACGCCCAGCCTGAACGCCGCCGCCGCCCAGGGCAGGCCCACGATGGTCACCGCCAGCACCAGGGCCGTCAGCAGCCACAGCAGCCCCGAGATCCAGCCGCCGAAGACGAACCACAGCACGTTCAGCAGCAGGGTCATGGGCGTCGCTCCGGCAGGTGTGCGATCCTGCCATCAAACGCGAAACGCGCAACCTCGGACGGGCTAGGCCCCCGAGGTGACCAGGGTCTCCTCGCCCTCGTGGATCGGGCGGTCGTCGCCGGGCTGGCGGGGGGTGGTTAAGCGGGAAAACTTGGGCTTCAGCCAAGTCTCGAAGCTGTCCACGAACAGATAGATCACGGGCACCAGCACGAGGCTCAGCGCGGTGGAGCTGACCAGCCCGCCGATCACCGCCACCGCCATGGGCTTCCTGAACTCCGAGCCGGCGCCGAGGCCGAGCGCTGTGGGCAGCATGCCGGCGATCATCGCCACCGTGGTCATCACGATGGGGCGCGCCCGCTCGCGGCAGGCGTTGTGCAGCGCCTCCCAGCGGTCCTGGCCGGCGCGCTCGTCCTCGATGGCGAACTCCACCAGCAGGATGGAGTTCTTGGCCGCGATCCCGAACAGCATCAGCAGGCCGATGAACACCGGCATGTCGATCTCCAGCCCCGTCACCGTGAGGGCCAGGGCGGCGCCCGCCAGGCTCAGCGGTAGGGCGGCCATGATGATGATCGGCTTGAAGAAGCTGCGGAACAGCAGCACCAGCACCGCATAGATCAGGGCGACACCGGAGAAGATGGCGGTGGTGAAGCCGGTGATGATCTCGCCCAGCGCCTCGGCGTCGCCGGTGGCGGGCTGGTGCACGGTGGGCGGCAGGTGGCGCATCACCGGCAGGTTCTTCACCTGCTTCAGCACCGTGCCGAGGCTGACGCCGTTCAGGTCGGCCTGGACGGAGGCCTGGCGCTCGCGGCCATAGCGCTGGATGCGGGCCGGACCGGCCTCGAAGGTCAGGTCGGCCACCGAGGACAGCGGCGTGGACCCGCCGCCGACGGTCGGCACCTGCAGCTGGCCCAGGGTGGTGATGTCGGTGCGGTCGGCCTCGGGCAGGCGCACCCGGATGGGGATGCGCCGCTCGCCCTCGGAGAACTTGGACACCGCCGCATCGATGTCGCCGATGGTGGCGATGCGCAGCACCTGGGCCAGGGCATCGGAGGTGACGCCGAGCCGCGCCGCCTCGTCGGGCTTGGGCCGCACCACCAGCTCCGGCCCGGCCGGCATGGGGGAGGGCCGCACGTCGGAGATGGACGGGAGGGCGCGCATCTCGCGCTCCAACTGCAGCTGGGTGCGCTCCAGGGCCGGGCTGTCCTGGCTGGAGAGCACGATCTCCACGTCCGCCGAGCCGAAGCCGCCCTGGGTGGTCAGGCGCACGTCGGGGATCTGGCGCATGAAGGGCCGGATGCTCTTCTTGAAGGCGTCCGTGGTCAGACGCCGCTTGGCCTTCAGCACCACGGTGCACTGGCCGACGTTCAGGTCCTGGCCCTCGCTGGAGCCGGAACCCACGCCCACCTGGCAGTAGACGCGCTCGGTGTCGGGCTGGGCCAGCAGCATGCGGGTGATGCGGTCGACATCGGTCGTCATTTCGCCCCGGGTGGCGCCCGGCGGACCGTCGAGGTTCAGATACAGGAAGCCGGGATTGCCGATAGGTTGGAAGCCGGTGGGGCGGGTTCCCATCAGCATCAGCGAGGTGACGAAGATCACCCCGCCGAGAGCCGCCGCCAGCCAGCGGTGGCCCATGGCCCAGTCCAGAGTCCAGCGGTAGACGCCGCCCAGCGGCTTGGCCGGGGTGGTGTGGCCCCGCGGCTTGAGGAAGTAGGCGGCCAGCAGGGGAGTGAGCAGGCGCGCCACCACCAGGGAGAAGATGACCGCCATGGCCACGGTCAGGCCGAACTCCTTGAAGAACTGGCCGGGGATGCCGCCCATGAAGGACACCGGCGTGAACACCACCACGATGGTGGCAGTGGTCGCCAGCACCGCCAGCCCGATGGAGTCCGCCCCGATCAGCGAGGCGCGGTAGGGCGTCTCCCCGCGCTCGATGCGCTTTTCGATGTTCTCGATCTCCACGATGGCGTCGTCCACCAGGATGCCGATGACGAGGGTCAGGGACAGTAGGGTGATCACGTTCAGGCTGAAGCCGAACACCTGGATGGCGGTGAAGGTCGGGATCAGCGACAGCGGCATGGCCAGGGCCGCGATGGCGGTGGCGCGCCAGTTGCGCAGGAACAGCAGCACCACCAGCGCCGCCAGGATCATGCCTTCCACCAGGACGTGGACGGTGGCGTCGTAGCTCATCCGGGTCTCGTCGACCGTGGAGAGGATCTTGGTGAAGGTCACCTCGGGATGCTGAGCCTCCAGCTTGGCGATGGCGGCCTTCACCCCACGCTCGGTGCTGATCTCGCTGGCGTCGCGGGTCTTCTGCACCTCAAAGCCGATCACCGGGCGCCCGTTCAGCAGGGCGAAGGCGCGGGGCTCCGATTGCCCATCACCGATCTCGGCGACGTCGGACAGAGTGACGTAGCGGCCGGCGGCGGGAATGGTCAGGCGGCGCAGGCCGTCGATGGTGGCCGCCTGGCCCAGCACCCGCACGGTCTGCTCCTGGCCGCCGATGTCGGCGCGGCCCCCGGTCTCGTCGACGTTGTACTGGTAGAGCGCCGCGTTCACCTGGGGCGCGGTGACCCCGAAGGCGGTCATCCGCTGCGGATTCAGGGTGACGTTGATCTCGCGGTCCTGGCCGCCGTTGCGGTTCACAGCGGCCACGCCGGGCAGGCCCTGCAGGAAGCGGGAGACGGTATTGTCCACGAACCAGGACAGCTGCACCGGCGACAGGCTGGAGGAACTCAGGGCATAGACCAGGATCGACTGGCTGTCGGCGTCCACCCGCTGCACCACGGGCGGGTCGATGCCGGGGGGCAGTTGGACGCGGGTGCGGTCCACCGCCGTCCGCACGTCGTCAGTGGCCTTCTGCATGTCGGTGCCGAGATTGAACTCGATCTCGGTGTTGGAGATGCCGAGGCTCACATGGCTGGTGACGTGCTTGACGTTGGTGATGCCGGCCATCGCGTCCTCAATCGGGCGCGTGATCTGGTTCTGCATCTCGGTGGGGGCGGCGCCGCTCTGGGTGACGCCGACAGTGACCACCGGGAAGGTGATGTTGGGGTACTGCTTGATGGGCAGGCGCGAGTAGGACATCAGCCCGAGCAGGGTCAGGGCGGTGAACAGCAGCGCGATCGGCAGCGGGTTGCGGATCGCCCAGGCCGAGATGCGCAGCTTCATGCGGCGGGCCCTCCCGCGTCGGTGCGCACCGGGTGCACCGTGTCGCCGTCCAGCACGAAGGCCCCGCCGCCGAGCAGCACCGTGACGCCCGGCTTCGGGCCGCTCAGCAGCTCCACCAGGCCGCCTGCATGGGCGCCTGTGCGCACCGGGATGCGGTGCACCACGTCGCCCGAGCCCAGCGTCATCACCGAGGCGCCGTCGGCGTCGAAGCGCAGCGCGCTCTCCGGAACCACCGTTGCGCTGTGGCCGCTGTTCAGGAAGGTGGCGCGGCCGTAGCCGCCGGGGCGCAGGTTGGCGTTGACGGGCAGGGTGACGCGGACGTGGCCGAGCTTGGTCTGGGCGTCCACCTCGGGGCTGACCACGCGCACCACGCCGTCCACGCTGGCGTTGTCGGGCAGCGTGACGGTGACGTGGTCGCCCGGATGGATGCCGGCGAGATCGGCTTCGGACACCTCCGCGTTCAGCTCAACCACGTTGTCCGCGGCGATGCGGTACATGACCATGGTGGGCGCGGCGATGTCGCCGGGGCGCACTGTGCGCTCCAGCACCAGCCCGCTCACCGGCGCGCGCACGGTCATCATCTTCTCGCGGGTGAGCAGGTCGTTCAGCTGGGCCTGGGCGGCGGCGACGCCGGCGCTGGCGCTGCGGGCCCCGAGGCGCCGCTCCACGATCTGCTCCTGGGGCAGCACGCCCTGATTGTCGAGGCCGGCGACCCGCTGGGCCTCCGCCACGCTGCGTTCGGAGGCGACCTTTTGCTCGTCCACCACGGCCTGCTGCTGGGCGATCTGGGCGCGGAGCAGGGTGTCGTCGAGCTGGGCTAAGGGCTGGTCGGCCGTGACCTCCGCGTTTTGGTCCACGAACACCTTGGCCACCCGGTAGCCGCTCAGTTCGGTGGAGACGGCGGCCTCCAGCTTGGGAATCAGCAGGCCGGAGGCGGTCACCCCGCCGCGCAGCACCTGGGTCCGCAC
>CAXUEN010000053.1:0-10158 GCA_964249945.1 uncultured Caulobacteraceae bacterium
CCGCTGTCGATGGTCGCTCGAGGTGCCACGCCACCCCCCACCCTAACCCTCCCCTCCAGAGGGAGGGAACAACGCCGGGCCTCTCGTTATCCTTGGCCCGCGAAGCGAATCGAAGGTTGGCGGGAGATGAACGGCGCCCGCCGCCACAAGGCCGTCCTGTAAAAATATCCCGGTTGACCCATCCCGCATTTAGGGTTGTCATGCGCCTCGTCTACTAGATGTAGGGCTTGATGATGGCGGAACCGGCTTCAGCGGCGTTGGTGGGCAAGGGCTTGGTGCGAGGGGTGACCGCCGGCGGCCAGCCCCGGCCCAAGCTGCACCTGGTGCGGAAGGTGGAAGTGAACCGCTCCCGCGACGCGCTCCTCACCGAATTCGGCAAGACCACCCTGAAGGACCGCTACCTCTTGGCGGGCGAGAGCTACCAGGACATGTTCGCCCGGGTCGCCACGGCCTACGCCGACGACGCTGACCACGCGCAGCGGGTCTACGACTACATCTCCACCCTGTGGTTCATGCCGGCCACGCCTGTCCTGTCTAACGGCGGCGCGGGTCGCGGCCTGCCGATCTCCTGCTTTCTGAACGCGGTGCCCGATTCGCTCGACGGCATCGTCAACGTTTGGAACGAGAACGTGGCGCTGGCGTCGAACGGCGGCGGCATCGGCACCTATTGGGGCGGCGTGCGCTCCATCGGCGAGAAGGTGAAGGGCGCGGGCCAGACCAGCGGCATCATCCCCTTCATCCGGGTGATGGACAGCCTGACGCTGGCCATCAGCCAGGGGTCGCTGCGGCGCGGGTCGGCGGCGGTCTATCTCGACGTCTTCCATCCCGAAATCGAGGAGTTCCTGGAGATCCGGAAGCCCTCCGGCGACTTCAACAGGAAGTCGCTGAACCTGCACCACGGCATCAACATCACCGACGAGTTCATGGAGGCTGTCCGCGACGGCGCCAAGTTCGCCCTGCGCAGCCCCAAGGACCACTCGCCCGTGCGCGAGGTGGACGCCCGCTCGCTGTGGCAGAAAATCCTGGAGATTCGGCTGCAGACCGGCGAGCCCTATCTGATCTTCGCGGACACGGTGAACCGCGCCATGCCCGCCCACCAGCGCGAGCTCGGCCTGAAGGTGCGCCAGTCCAACCTCTGTTCCGAGATCGTGCTGCACACCGGCAAGGACCACCTGGGCCAGGACCGCACCGCGGTCTGCTGCCTGTCCTCGGTCAACGCCGAGAAGTTCCTGGAGTGGCGCGACCACCCGACCTTCGTCGAGGACGTCATGCGCTTCCTCGACAACGTCATGCAGGACTTCATCGAGTCCGCCCCCGACGCCATGAGCGCGGCTGTCTACGCCGCCGAGCGCGAGCGGTCGGTGGGGCTGGGGCTGATGGGCTTCCACAGCTTCCTCCAGGCGCAGGGCGTGCCCTTCGAATCGGCCATGGCCAAGTCCTGGAACATGCGCATCTGCAAGACCTTGCGCCGCCAAGCCGACGCCGCCAGCCGCACGCTGGCCGCCGAACGCGGCCCGTGCCCCGACGCCGCCGAGAAGGGCGTGATGGAGCGGTTCAGCCACAAGCTGGCCATCGCGCCCACCGCCTCGATCTCGATCATCTGCGGGGGGACCAGCGCCGGCATCGAGCCGATCCCGGCCAACATCTACACCCACAAGACCCTGTCCGGGTCGTTCGCGGTGAAGAACCCCTATCTGGAGCAACTGCTCGAGGCGAAGGGCCAGAACACCGATGCGGTCTGGGGCACGATCCTGGAGAACGAGGGCTCGGTCCAGCACCTGGACGTCCTGAGCGCCGACGAGAAGGACGTCTACAAGACCGCCTTCGAGCTGGACCAGCGCTGGATCGTCGAGATGGCGGCGGATCGCACGCCGGAGATTTGCCAGTCCCAATCGGTCAACGTCTTCCTGGCCGGCGACATCGACAAGTGGGACCTGCACATGCTGCACTGGACGGCGTGGGAGCGCGGCTGCAAGTCGCTCTACTACCTGCGCTCCAAGTCGGTGCAGCGCGCCGCCTTCGCCGGCGGGGAGAAGATGGAGGCGGCGCTGCGCATCGAAGGCAAGACCGATTACGAGGAATGTCTCGCCTGCCAGTGATCTCCTCCATCCCTGCGAAGCGGGGGTTTAAGCGCAAAGGCGCTCATGGGCGTGGCGCATAGCGCCGTGACGGAGGGGCGTCGCCGCCGGCGGTTGATGTGCTGGCGTCGGTGACGCCCTTCTCACCAGGCTTCGCCTAGTCCCCTCCTGCCGCTTCGCAGGGGGAGATCAAGAGTAGCCGGAACACCCCGCCCGCTCGCCCGGTTGGTCTCCCACAATCAAAGGAGACCTCCCATGGCAGATACTCGAGACCTCGCCGTCGTCACCGGCGCCTCCAGCGGCATCGGACTCGAACTCGCCAGGCAGTTCGCCAGCAACGGTTTCGACCTCATCCTCGCCGCCGACCGCGCCCTGGGCGAAGCCGAGCAGGCCGTGCGCGCCGATGGCGGCGCCGTCGTGCAGTCGCTCCAAACCGACCTTTCCACCCGCAGGGGCGTGGACGAACTCTACCAGGCCATCAGGAGCGCGGGCCCGGTCGCGGCGCTCGCCGCCAACGCTGGGATCGGCCTTGGCCATGGCTTCCTGGACCAGGACTTGGACGAGGCGATCAAGGTGGTGGACACCAACATCGTGGGCAGCCTGGCGCTGATCCATGCGGTCGGCCGCGACATGCGCTCGGCGGGGTCAGGGCGCATCCTGATTACCTCGTCCATCGCCTCGATGATCCCCGGCACCTTCCAGGCGGTCTACAACGGCTCCAAGGCCTTCCTGCAGTCCTTCTCCTTCGCGCTGCGGGAGGAGCTGAAGGACAGCGGGGTCACGGTCACCGCGCTCCTCCCCGGCGCCACGGAGACCGACTTCTTCCACCGCGCGGACCTGGACGACACCAAGGTCGGCTCGTCCAAGAAGGACGACGCCGAGATGGTCGCCAAGACCGGTTTCGAGGCGCTGATGAAGGGCGAAGGCGACGCGGTCGCCGGCTTCAAGAACAAGTTGCAAGCCGCCGCAACGCGGGTGATGAGCGACAGCCAGTTGGCTGGAATGCACCGCGGGATGGCGGAGCCGGGCTCGGCGAACTGAGCTAAGCCACCGCCCGACAGAGATGAAGCCGCTGGAGCAATCCGGCGGCTTTCTTGTGGCTGTTCCTAGGCGAAGCCGCGGGACACCCTCTTCTCCCTCCCCCTTGGGGAGGGAGGTAAGCGCCCTAGTTCGGCCGTAGCACCACCTTGTTCCAGTCGTTCTGATTGTCGTGGAAGTTCTTGTAGCCGGTCGGGGCGTCTTCCAGCGACAGGCGGTGGCTGATGATGAAGGAGGGGTCGATCTCGCCCTTCTGGATGCGCTCCAGCAGGGGCGCCAGGTACTTGTGCATGTTGGTCTGGCCCATCTTAAAGGTCAGGCCTTTTCCGAAGGCCGCCCCGAACGGGACCTTGTCCAGCAGGCCGCCATAGACGCCCGGCACAGACAGGGTGCCGCCGGGACGACACGCCACAATCGCCTCGCGCAGCACGTGGGGCCGGTCGAAACTGATCTTCAGCGTCGTTTTGACGAAGTCCATGACGTTGTCCGGCGACCAGCCGTGGCTCTCCAGCCCCACGCAGTCGATGCAGTGGTCCGGCCCTCGGCCGCCGGTCATCTCGGTCAGGGCCTGGTTGGTCTTCACCTCGGTGTAGTTGATCACGTCGGCGCCGGCGGCGCGGGCCTTCTCCAGCCGGTTCGGGTGGTGGTCGATGGCGATGACGCGCGAGGCGCCGAGCAAGAAGCAGCTCTTCACGCAGAGCTGGCCCACCGGCCCCATGCCCCAGATGGCGATGGTGTCGCCATCGCGGATGTTGCAGTTTTCCGCCGCCTGGTAGGCCGTGGGGAAGATGTCGGACAGGAACAATACCTGCTCGTCGTCCAGGCCTTGGGGAATCTTGATCGGGCCGACATTGCCGAAGGGAATGCGGACGTACTCCGCCTGGCCGCCGGCGTAGCCGCCCATCATGTGGGTGTAGCCGTACAGGCCCGAGCCCACATAGCCGTAGAGCGCCTCCATCATCGGCGCCTTGTCCGAGGGGTTGGAGTTCTCGCAGGCGGCGTAGAAGGAGTCCTTGCAGTGGCCGCACTGACCGCAGGCGATGGTGAAGGGGTTCACCACCCGGTCGCCGACCTTCAGGTTGTGCACCTCAGGGCCGACCTCGACCACCTCGCCCATGAACTCGTGGCCCATGATGTCGCCGGCGACCATGGTGGGCATCTGACCGTCATAGAGGTGCAGGTCCGAGCCGCAGATGGCGGTGGCGGTGGTCTTGATGATGATGTCGTGCGGGTTGACGATCTTGGGATCGGGAACGGTGTCCACGCGGATGTCGTGACGGCCATGCCAGGTGACGGCGCGCATAGGGTGCTCCTGAACTGTGAGGGTGTGCGGGTCGCGGGCTCAGCGCGTCTCGGCGTGGCGCTCTTCGGCCGTGGCGTGGCTCTTGTCGTAGCGGGGGGCGGCGTCGGGAGCCTTGGAGGTGGCGATCTCACCGGTCTCCAGCAGCATCTTCAGGCGGCGGAGATCCCGGTGCGCCTGCATGCCCGGCTCCATGGCGAACAGCTCGGCCACGGTCTTGCCGAGCGCGCCGCCGGGGGGCGAGTAGACGATGGTGGCGTGCACCTCCACGCCCCGGTCGCCCGGGGCGTCGCGGAACTCCACCGTGCCGTGGTTCTTCACCTGGGCGCCGTCGGCGGTCTCCCAGGCGATCAGGCGGCCCGGTTCGTCCCGGGTGACCACCGCGTCCCACTCCACCGTCTGGCCGGCGGGGGCCTTGACCACCCAGTGGGAGCGGGTGGCGTCAAGCTCCTCCACCCGCTCGATGTTCTCCATGAACCGGCCGAGGTTGGAGAAGCGGCGGAAGAAGCCGTAGACCTCCCCACGCGGCCGGCCGATGGTGACCGCGCGGACGGCGATCTCACCGTCGACGCCGCGGTCCGACTTCGACTTCAGGGCGTCGTGCGGGACGGACGGGCTCGAATCCATTGGGGGCCTCCTCGTTGCCCGGCCCAACCGGTCACCGCAATGCGAGGTTCCCAGGCGCCGCTCAGCCCGGGTGGACCTGGACCAGCAGCAGCGCCACGACGGCGGCCAGCATCTGCAGCGGCCGGAACACGACGAAGTAGCCCGGCGCCTGCCGGCGGCGAGCCGCCACCGCGTCGAGCACGCCCACGCCGCCGAGCCCCAGCGCGGCCACCGCGGGGCTGAGCAGCACCAGGCTGGCCACGCCGAGCCCGAAGGTGGCCAGCATGGTGGCGAGTTCGCCAGAACGGCCGCCCCCGGCCTCCGAGAAGGTCAGGCCCCGCCGCACGCCCGCGAAGAAGGCCCGCAGGCTCCCCGCCCAGATCACCGCCAGGGTGTGGATCAGCGGCTGCGCCGCCGTGGGCGCCAGCCAGGTCAGGACCGCGCAGACGAGCAGCGGGACCAGCGCCGACGTGCCGAGCAGCAAGTCGAAGCCGCGACGGGCGCGACCCAAGTCGGCGCTGTCAGGAATACGATGGGCGGTGAGGCTCATCGCAGGCCAACGCAACGCCACCGGATGGGATGCCTCCTAGCCACTCTCTCCCGCTCATCCCGGCGAATGCCGGGATGAGCGGAGCTGATAGAAGCTGATATCATGGTGCTGAACGGGCCGGCGCTTCAGCCCGGCGGTCGCCAGCCCTGTCCGGCGGCGAGTGCGTCCAGACAGCGTCCAATCGCCTCCCGCCAATGCGGCAGCGCCACGTCGAAGGCCGCGTGCGCCCGCGTGCAGTCCAAACGCGAATTGGCTGGGCGAGCGGCGGGGGTGGGATAGTCCGCCGTCGCGATCGGCCTCACCCGCGCAAAGGGACCGCCGCGCCTTCGCGAGTCCTCGAAGATGGCGGCCGCGAACTCCGCCCAGCTCGCTTCGCCGCGGCCGGCCATGTGGTAGAGCCCAGCTTCGCCCTGACCGCCCTGGAGCGCTGCGGCGATCTTCAGCACGCCCTGTGCGATGTCTTCGGCCGAGGTGGGGCAGCCCAGCTGGTCGGCCACCACGCCCACCTCGTCCCGCGTCTCCGCCAGGCGCAGCATGGTGCGCACGAAGTTCTTGCCGTGGGGCGCATAGACCCAGGCGGTGCGCAGGATGGCGTGCCGCGGGTTCATGCGGGTGACGGCGCCCTCACCGGCCAGCTTGGTCGCGCCATAGACGGTCACCGGCCCGGTGGCGTCGGTCTCCACATAGGGCGAGGACTTGCGGCCGTCGAAGACGTAGTCGGTGGACAGGTGCAGGATCGGCGCGCCGAGGTCGGCGGCCGCCTCGGCCAGACGGCCGGGGGCCATGGCGTTCACCTGGTGCGCGCGCTCCGGCTCGCGCTCCGCCTGGTCCACGGCGGTGTAGGCGGCGGCGCTGACCACCACGTCCGGGCGGGCCGCGCGCAAGGCCGGCGCGATCGTCTCCAACCGCTCCAGGTCCAGTTCCGGCCGGCCGAGCCGCAACACCTCCACGTCCTGGCGCTTGCTGGCCTGGGCCAGGGCCGTCGCCACCTGGCCCTCGCGGCCCGTCACCACCAGCCGCATCGGCCGTCTCCCGTTCAGGCCGTTGCGGCCGCGAGACCGAGGCGGCGGCCGTCGTAACGCTCGCGGAGCGGCCGCCACCAGTCCTCGCGGTCTATGTACCACCGCACCGTCTTGGCCACGCCGGTCTCGAAGCTCTCCTGCGCGCGCCAGCCCAGCTCCCGCTCCAGCTTGCCGGCGTCGATGGCGTAGCGCTGGTCATGGCCGGGCCGGTCGGCGACGAAGGCGATCAGCGCGCGGCGAGGGGCGCCGACCGGCTGCAGGGCGTCGAGCCGGTCGCAGATCGTGTGCACCACGTGGAGGTTGGTCCGCTCGTTGCGGCCACCAACGTTGTAGCTCTCCCCGGGCCGCCCGCGCTGGACGATCAGGGCCAGAGCCCGGGCGTGGTCCTCCACAAAAAGCCAGTCGCGCACGTTGTCGCCGCGGCCGTAGACCGGCAGAGCCTGGCCCGCCATAGCGTTCAGGATGGTCAGCGGGATAAGCTTCTCGGGGAAATGATAGGGGCCGTAGTTGTTGGAGCAGTTGGAGACCAGCCCCGGCAGGCCGTAGGTGTGGAACCAGGCCCGCACCAAGTGGTCCGACGCCGCCTTGGATGCCGAGTAGGGCGAGCGGGGGTCGTAGGGCGTGGTCTCGCTGAACAGGCCGTCCGCGCCTAGGCTTCCGAACACCTCGTCGGTGGAAATGTGCAGGAAACGGAAGCGGACCTTCTCGGCCTCGGCCAGCTCGCGCCAGTAGGCCAGCGCCGCCTGCAGCATCGTGAAGGTCCCCACCACATTGGTGGCGACGAACTCGCCCGGCCCAGTGATGGAGCGGTCCACGTGGCTCTCGGCGGCCAGGTGCATGATCACGGTGGGGCGGAACTGCGTGATCGTGCGCGCCACGAAGCCCGCGTCGGCGACGTCGCCCCGGGTGAAGCCGTAGCGTGCCGAGCCGTCCACTTCGCCGAGGCTCGCCAGGCAGCCGGCATAGGTCAGCTTGTCCAGGTTCAGCACCCGGACGGGCGTGTCGTGGATCAGGTGGCGCACCACGGCCGAGCCGATGAAGCCGGCGCCGCCTGTGACCAGCACCCGGTCGGAGGCGTCGAAGTCGCGCGTCATGCTCATGTTCATGCCGCCCCGGTCGCCCGCTCGGCCTGCTCCTCGGCCACCCGCATCAGGTACTGGCCATAACCGCTCTTGCCCAGTTCGCGACCCAGCGCGGACAAATCGTCGGCGCTGATCCACCCGTTCTCCAGGGCGATCACCTCGGGGCAGCAGATGCGCTCGCCCTGCCGGTTCTCCAGCGCCCGCACGTAGGACGACGCCTCGATGAGGCTGTCCGGCGTCCCTGAGTCCAGCCAGGCCATGCCGCGACCCATGCGGGCCACGTGCAGCTCGCCTCGCTCCAGATAGGCGCGGTTGACGTCGGTGATCTCCAGCTCGCCGCGGTTGGACGGCCGCACGTCGGCGGCGATGTCCACCACCCGCTCGTCGTAGAAATAGAGCCCCGTCACCGCCCAGTGCGACTTGGGCTGCAGCGGCTTCTCCTCGATCGACAGCGCGCGGCCCTGCTCGTCGAAGTCCACCACCCCGAACCGCTCCGGGTCGGCCACGCGATAGCCGAACACGCTGGCTCCGACGGGCCTTGCTCGGGCGTCACGCATCAGCGCCGACAGCCCCGCCCCATGGAAGATGTTGTCGCCGAGGATCAGGGCGGACGCGCCGCCGCGTACGAAGTCCGCCCCGATGTGGAAGGCCTGGGCCAGGCCCTCGGGCCGCGGCTGCGCGGCATAGGACAGGGCGATCCCCCAGCGCGCGCCGTCGCCCAGCAGGCGCTGGAAGATCGGCAGGTCCACGGGCGTGGAGATGATCAGCACCTCGCGCACGCCGGCCTGCATCAGGGTCGCGAGAGGGAAATAGATCATCGGCCGGTCGTAGACGGGCAGCATCTGCTTGGAGACGCCGAGCGTCATGGGATGCAGCCGCGTGCCGCTGCCCCCCGCCAGAATGATGCCCCTCATGACGCCACCACCTTGTACTCACTCATGGAACAGGACCTGCGCACGCCTAGAAGATCGGCGGCAGGTCGGCGAGACGCGGGGCCCTGCGGTCCTTGTCCGACACCAGGGGTCTGGCGCCGTGCAGGGGCCAGTCCACGCCGATGTCCGGATCGTCGAAGGCTACCGCGCCGTCGTGCTCGGCGCTGTAGTAGGCGGTGACCTTGTAGAGGAACTCCACGTCCTCGGTCAGGGTGCAGAAGCCGTGCAGGAAGCCCGGAGGGACCCAGAGCTGGTGCCAGTTCTCCTCGCTCAGCTCCACTCCGATGTGGCGGCCGAAGCTGGGCGAGGCGCGCCGCACGTCCACCACCACGTCGTAGACCGCGCCGCGGGCGACCCGCACCAGCTTGCCCTGGGCGAAAGGGGGCGCCTGGTAGTGCAGGCCCCGGATCACGCCGCGCTGGGTCGAGCGGGAATGGTTGTCCTGCACGAACCCGACCGGGCCGGCCGCGGCCTCGAACAGGTCCTTGCGGTAGGCCTCGGAGAAGAAGCCCCGCGCGTCGCCGTGCCGCTTGGGCGTGAGCAGCAGCGGGCCTTCGATGTCGAACGTCTCGATCTGCATGCGCCAGGACTCGTCTCCGGCCGGGCGCCGGGCGGCCCGCGTTTCGCCTGCCTCAGCGCCTGTTTCAAGGCCGCCGTAGAATGCGCCGCGCCCTCGCCCGGAGTCGAAAGGGCCGCCCCCGGCGAGGGGCGGCCCTCAGATTGGTGGAGCTAAGCGGAGTCGAACCGCTGACCTCTTGAATGCCATTCAAGCGCTCTACCAGCTGAGCTATAGCCCCGGGGTGTCCGGTCCGCAGAGGGCCTGCGCCCTGCGAGGCGGCGACGTTTAGGTCAGCCGCCTGCGAGGATCAAGCCCCCGTTTCCGGGCCGGTGGCGACGTCTACCGATCGTCGTCCTTGCCGCGATGCTCGATGTCCTCGTCGCCGAAGGCGTCCTCGTCCTCCTCCTCTTCCAGGAAGGGGACGTCTTCGGTCTCGGCCTCAAGCTCCGATCCCTCCTCCTCGAAATCGACGCCGAGGTCGGGCTCCGGCGCGGTGGGGGCCGCGCCCTCCTCCGCCTCATCGGCCTCCACAGGCTCGGCCTCGATAGCCTCGTCGATCTCAGGGGTGTCGTCGGCCTCCTCGAAGCCCTCGTCCTCGGCATCCGCCTCCTTGGGCTTGGCCGGCGCCTCGTCAGCCTCGTAGTCCGGAGTGGTGGTGCGGGCGCGCACCCGGCGGGAGCGTACGGCCTCCTCGGGATCGAATTCGGTCGCGCACTTGGGGCAGGTCGCCGGGCGGCGGTTCAGATCGTAGAACTTGGCTTGGCAGTTGGGGCAGACCTGCTTGGTCCCCAGATCGGGATTGGCCAACGAGGACCTCGTGCTGGAATGTCAATTGGGTTTTTGGGCGGGCGGACGTCTGACGAGTCGGGCGGCTCCTTGCCACGCACCCGGTGCGCTGTCAAAGCGCGCCCCGTGGTCGACGGCGGCCGGCGGACGGGCGAACCAGCGTGAGCCGAACAGCCCCACCGCCGCCCCCGCCGCGATCATCGCC
>CAXUEN010000054.1:0-10106 GCA_964249945.1 uncultured Caulobacteraceae bacterium
AGCGGAAGGCGTCGCCGGTCGTGGTCCAGCCGCCGATCACCACCTCGTGGCCCTGGCGGCACTTGGACTTGCCCCAGCTTTCGCTCCGTCCCGACTGGTAGGGCGCATCCAACCGCTTGGAGACGATGCCCTCCAAGTCCATGCGGCAGGCGGACAGCAGGACCGCGTCGCCTGCGGTGATGAAGTGGTCGACGTAGCGGATGTTGGCTGGGGCGTCCTCGACGTGGGCCTGGAGCGTCGCCTTGCGGTCCGCCAGGGGGAGCGGCCGCAGGTCCTCTTTGCCGGTGAACAGCTGGTCGAAAACGAAGTAGACCAGATCGGCGGCCCTGGCGTTCGAGATGGCGGCCTGCAGGGCGGCGAAGTCCGGCGCGCCGGTGTGGTCGAGCGCCGTCACCTCCCCGTCGATGATCCCGTCGCCCAGGCATGCGCCGCTGGCCACGATCTGCGGAAACTTGGAGGACCAGTCCAGGCCGCTGCGGCTCAGCAGAGTGGCCCTTCCCCCGACGGCGCGCAGCTGCATGCGGTAACCGTCGAACTTGATCTCGTGCGCCCAGCCGGGCCCCGCGGGCGGCTTCTCAAGGGACCTAGCGAGCTGCGGAGCGACGAAGTCGGGCAGTGCAGCCGCAGTCATCGGCTTGGTGGCCGAGGCCTTCGTCTTGGTCGGCGGGATCAGGCCGGCCGGGGCGCCGTCGGCGCGGTTGCTCCGCCAGACCGATCCGGCGGCGACGCCCTTTGCGGTCATGAACGGTGTCGTAGCCCTCCCCTTCCCGTTGGCGATCTCGGTCATGGTGCGGTCGGAGGCCACGGAGCGGTCGTCATCAGTCGGTCCGGGATCGCCCTCCACCGCGCCTTCGTCCCGGTGCTTGATCAGCAGCCAGCTGGCCTTGCCGCGGCTGTCGCGCTTGGTGCGCACCAGCACGAAGGAGCCGTGCATGCGCCGGCCCTCCATGACGAACTTCAGCTCGCCCTTGGCCAGCACGGCCGCGATCTTCTCGAAGCCCGTCTCCGGCGCCCAGTAGCCCCGGTCCCAGAGCATTACCGAGCCGCCACCGTACTGCCCCTTGGGGATCGTCCCTTCGAAGTCGCCGTAGTCGAGCGGGTGGTCCTCCACCTCCATGGCCATGCGGCGGACCTTGGGATCGAGCGAGGGCCCCTTGGGCACGGCCCAGGAGCGAAAAGTCCCCTCGTGCTCCAGCCGCAGGTCGAAGTGCAAATGGCTGGCAGCGTGCTTCTGGATGACGAAGCGCAGCGCCTCGGACGGCGCGACCCTGGCGTCCTTACCCGAGGGTTCCGCCGTCTGCGAGAAGTCCCGCATCTGCTGGTATCTGGCGAGCTTGGTCGCGGCCACGGCTTTGCTCCGACTCGGTCTAGTCTGCTGAACGAGCGTTTTGGCCACATGATCCGCATCCGCTGCGCGCCGACGTGAATCCTTATCCGCCTTCGCGGATTTGAAAATCAGGAGACCCCATGCCCCAAGCATCCCCGTCCCGCCGCTTCAGCGTCCACGCCCGCCACCTCGAGGCGCACCACGCCCGGGTGCTGGAGGAGCGCTCCTTCGAGGCCGCGGCCGTCGCCTATGTCGAGGACCTGCATGCCGTGGGCGGCGAGCACGAGATCAGCGTCATCGTGCGCGAACTCGACAGCGGTTATGAGCACTGCTTCCGCATCGACCTGGAGTCCGGCGATACGGCCGCCTGCGGCTAGCTGCAATTGCGGCCACGCCGAACGAATGACCCCGATCCCCGTTGAGTGGAGTCTTCGCAGCCAGCTGCAGCGCCGCCTGGGGACCTCGACATGGCCTTCCGTCCGACCTGGCAGGGACACCTGAAGCTCTCGCTCGTCACCTGCCCCGTCGCCCTCTACACGGCGATCAACTCCGGCGGCGACGTCCACTTCAACCTGATCAACCCCAAGACCAACAATCGCATCAAGATGATCACGACCGACCCGGACACCGGGCCGATCGACCGGGCCGAGCTGGTCAAGGGCTACGAGGTCGCAAAAGGCGAATACATCCTGCTCAGCAACGAGGAGATCGCCTCGGTCAAGCTGGAAAGCACCAAGACCATCGAGATCGAGCGCTTCGTCGCCGGCGACGAGATCGACCGGCTGTACTGGGACAACCCCTACTTCCTGGCGCCCGACGGCAAGCTGGCCCAGGAGGCCTTCGGGGTGATCCGCACCGCAATGGAGACGTCTGGCCAGATCGCCCTGGCGCGGGTGGTGATCGGGACCCGCGAGCGCATCCTGGCGCTGGAGCCCCGCGACAGGGGCATCCTGGCCTACACCATCCGCACGGACGCAGAGGTGCGCAGGCCCGACGAAATCTTCGCCGGCATCAGCGACAAGGCGGCCGATCCCAACATGATCGCCATCGCGCAGAAGATCATCGAGCAGCAGGAAGGCCCCTTCGACCCCAGCCGGTTCGTCGACCGCTATGAAGCGGCGCTGAAGGCGCTCATCGAGGACAAGAAGAAGGGCCACACGCCCGCCAAGATCGCTGAGCCCGAAGACACCAACGTGGTCGACCTCATGGAAGCGTTGCGCGCCAGTCTCGGCGCCAGGGGCAAGACGCCGCCTAAGTCCGAGCCGAAAGCCAAGGCCGCCGCCAAGCCGGCTCCCGCCAAGCCGCGGACCCGCAAGGCGAGCTGACCGTCAGGTTCCGCCGATGCGGCGGAAGACCTCCCTGGCGGCGGCGACGACGGCCATCGCGGTTTTGCGTCCCTCGACATAGGCGCGCTGGGCCTCGGCCTTCTGCGCGTCCAGCTCATCCTGCTGCCGGCGAAGGTCGGCCTCCGCTCGCCTGCGGGCCTCGTCGAGCTTGCGAAGCGCCGCTTCCGCCGTGTCGAGCGGTCCGCGGTCCGCCTGCGGCTTCCTGGCCAACGCAGGCTTCGCCTTGCTGGGCGGTTTGGCCTGCCCGCGCTGGGGCGCGTCGGGGACCTCCGGCAGACGGCTCGGTTCGAGCTGGAAGGGATCGTTCGAGCCGACCGCCCGGCGAAGCGGCGTCTCCGGGTACTTGAGAGCGGCGGCGACGGCGGCGTCCTCCGTGGTCACCTTGGCCTCTCCGCTGGCGAAGAGGTTCTGATGCGTGCCCCACGCGCGAAGCGCGGCGGTCTGGCTTGCGGCCGCCACCACGGTGTCGAAGAAGCCGAACTGCGCCTGGAAGACCTTCAGCTTACGCGCCGCCACCCTGATCCTCCGCGAGTACTCCGGCCGAAGTGTCTGCTATGGCGAGTACGAGACCCTCCGCAAAGGACCGCCGGAAGCGCGTTGCGATGACAGCCCCGTGCTCGCGATCACCGCGAACAGGGCGAGCAGCACCGGGGCGCCGACCGGCCAGCCGCGCACCGTACCGTCCAGCATGACAATCGGCAGCGTATATGCCGCCACGGCCGCGCCCACCTTGACGAACCGCCATGGACCCGCGTCGGCGACACCCCGCTTCACCATGCAACTGCCGCGTTGGTCACCATCGGCATGTCGTAGATGAAGGTGTAAGGGGTGACGAGGAAAACCTCGACTTGGAGCGCGGCGAGGTCGATGTCCTCGGGGGCGGTCGTCTTTCTGGCCCGGTGGAACAGCCAGACCAGGGTTCCGACGACGGCGAGCGCCACCGCCACCTGCGCTATCTGGACCGATCTCGCATCAACGCCCGCCTCCATCAGGCCAGCCGTCACCTAGGGCATCAGGAAGAGCAGGTGCTCGCGATTGTCCTCGGCCAGCCGCAGCAAGACCGGCATGGCCCGCACCCAGTTCAGCCACATCATCGGACCGAAGGCGGCGACGCTGAGCGCGGTAAGCCCTAGCACAGACGCCGCCAGGCCCATCAGGGCGCGCCACCGCCGTCCAGCTAGCAAGACGATGGGGATGAGAGCGAAGAGTTGGGGCTTGAAGACCACACAGCCGAGCACGACGTCGGCCCAGAAGGGCCGGCGCCTGATCAGCCGGAACCCGCCGATGATCAAGGCCGCGGTCAGAAAGCCATTCTGACCGGAGATGATCGACAGCAGGGTGGTAGGCGCCACAATGACCATCCAGAGCTGGAGTGAGCGCCAGTCACGGCCGGCTACGGCGACAACGTAGGCGCCGAAGGTGGCGCCAATCCACGTCAAATAAGCCGGGATGTATCCGAGGCCGCCCAGAGGCTGTAGGAACAAGAGAAAAATAGGCGGATAGGAGTATGGATAAAATCCAGAAAATTTGAGTGGTAAGGCAAGTTGAAAGGCCTGCAGTGCGTGCGCGTCGTAAATCTTGTCAGCCGGAAATGGGTGGGTGAATCGCGCGAATGACCAGAAAGCGAAGAAGTTCCCCAAACAGCGGTTCAGTTCCCTTAACTGAATGCCAAAGATAGACCGCGATGTAGATAACTTGGTAGATGGTGAGCGCCACGGCGGTCGCCAGCAGTAACCTGGACTGACGTGTCGCTTCGGTCCCTCCCGGGCTAGGCCAGAGCGCTTGGCTCAAGCCGAGGCTTGAAGGATCGAGGAAGTCAAACACACGGGTCGCATCATGGTTAGCGGTGAACGCAAAATGCCGCCAGACCTATAAGCACCGATTAATTTCCTGGTCCGGCCACCTTTACAGCCTCCACTCGCGCCCTGCGCGCCAAGTCCGGCCGTCCGGCGGCTTCACGAACATGACCGTGATACCGAGGGCTGCCGGCCCGTCACCACCCGTAAGCGCCACTTCCTCCCCGCAACCCACGCTCCGCCTCTATTGATCCTGGCGTTCGACCGTGTTTTTGGTCGCACCCGCGAGCAGGGGAGCTGTCGACTGTGACGGATCGTGATCCATCGTAGGATCCGTCATGGTGCGACCACACGCGGCCCGGCCGCATCTCCTAATATCTTAGTTGACGCTCGGCGACGGCCGTGCTCCATTTTCTAAATCGCCAGGTATGAGCCATGACGCGCGCGCCGAGGCGCTCCGGGGAGGTGTTCACACCTCTGGAGCTGGAGATCATGCAGGTGCTGTGGGCCGGCGGCCCCTTTACCGTGGGCGAGGTGCAGGCGCGGCTGGACTCGGGGCTCGCCTACACCACCGTCCAGACCATGCTGAGCGTGCTGCTGCGCAAACGCAGGGTGAGGCGCACGCCTGCTGGACGGGCCTTCAGCTACCAGGCCGCGGTGAGCCGCCAGGCGGCGGGGCGCCGCCCTCGGTGACTTGGTCTCGCGCATGTTCGGCGGCTCGAGCGAGGCGCTGTTGATGGCGCTGGTGGACAGCCGCCAGATCACCGCCGAGCAGATCGCCCGCGTCTCCGAACGCCTTGCCCGGAAGGAGACCTTCAGATAACGCGAAGGACGAGGCTTGATCCGCCTCCTCTCGCTGGGCTCCAGCAGGCGGCGCTCGCCTGCCTCCTGAACGCGGCCTGACGGCTTTCCCAGACTGGCTGAGCCGCGCCGCGGCTCAGGCGCCGGCGATCACGTGGAATGAGGCTGCGCGCGGGTCGGTGAGCCGCTAGACGGGATCGTCGCGACGAGGCCTCCATGCTCCTGCCCCCTGCCGGCGCACCTCGCCTTGTGGACGTCCCCTCCGGGTCACCCCCGCCGCGATGGACAACGATCGCCTTCCTGGCGCTGCTGGTCGGCCTGACCGTCGGCTTCGGGGCCCTGGGGGACTGGCAGCTTCACCGCCTGGTGTGGAAGCTGAGGCTCATATCGGAGGTCAATGCCAGGGTTCACGGGCCGCCCTCCCCGGCTCCGGGTCAGGCGGACTGGCCCTCGCTCACCCCGGCGAACGCCGTCTACCGGCGCGTGGAGGCCAGGGGCGTGTTCCGGAACGACCGCGAGACGACGGTGCAGGCGCTGACCGAACTCGGGGCCGGCTACTGGGTGCTGACGCCCATGGTCACGCCGCAGGGGTTCACGGTGCTCGTCAACCGCGGCTTCGTCCCGCCCGATCGGAAAGCCGCCGCCAGCCGACCGGATGGCCAGATCGGCGGACCCACCACGGTTACGGGGCTGCTCCGCATCAGCGAGCCCGGGGGCGGGTTCCTGCAGCGCAACGATCCCCAGCGTAACAGGTGGTACTCCCGCGACGTGGAGGCGATCGCCGCAGCGCGTCGGCTCGGCCGCACCGCGCCCTACTTCATCGACGCAGAGGCCGCCCGCCGTCGCGACGCCCCCATGGGCGGGCTGACGGTGATCGCCTTCCCCAACAGCCACCTCGCCTATGCGCTGACCTGGTTCGCCCTGGCGCTCATGTGCGGTGGGGCGGCCGTGCGGATCGGATGGATGGCGGCGACACGCAAGTGGGGCCCCCGGCCCGCCGCCAGCGAGGCGGCTGCGCCCTTCAGAAGGGGAGCCGACCCGCCGGCGCCGTCCGATCCAGGCTAGGCGGAGGCTGCGGCCACGTTCACCGCCGACTCGGCCAGCCGGCTCACCAGATCGTCGCTTCCGTGCATGTCCTTCACCGCCGCGCCGATCTTCTGCGCATCACCGTCGAGCTTCAGCGCCTTGGCGAAGGCGCCGACGGTGCCGAAGCCCGTGATGCCGTAGTGTGTCATGCGCTGGTACTGCGCGATGATGGCCGCATCCAGTACCGGACCCTTTTCGGGGGCCTCTTCGATGGTGTGCTTCAGGGCCTCGGCGACGAGGCCTTCCATGCCTTTGCAGTGCTCCTTCTTGACCTTCTCGTGTTGGGCCTCGATCAGCGACTTCAGGACGTCGGTGTGGGCGGCGATGCCGTCCTGCGACTGCTGGATGGTGGTCTTCAGCTGCGCGTCGGTCGCGTGCGGCGCGATCTTCTTCAGCGCCTTGGCCATCTGGTCGTTGGCCGACCACAGGTCCTTCAATTCGTCGACGTAGAGTTCCTGCAAGGTGGTGATGTCGGGCATGGTCTGCTCCCTTGTCCGCTCAGGCCTTCCGGAGCCCCGGAAGACCCGGGGGCGTCTAGCGGAGGAAGCGGTCCAGGACTAACGCCCATCCGGCGACAAGGATCAATGGCCGGCCGGGGCGGAGGCTAGGCCCAGTTCGCACGACCGGCTGATCAGGCCCTTGATCACCCGTCCGGCCTTGAGAGCGCGGGCCATCACCCTTCCCTCCGCCGCATCCAGGCTATCAGCCTCCATGACGTAGAGACGGTGTTCGAGGGCGCCCTGCGGCGTCTCGCTGACGATGGAGATGGCGTAAGACTGCAGCATGGCCCGACCCGTCTCGAGTTCGCGTCTCCCCAGTGACCTTCAAGCTTGGTTTCCAGGCGGTTAAGCCGCCGACGGGCTGCGCTCCGCGTCCAGGGCGCCGCCTTCATCTTCGGCAATGGCGTCTTCGTTCAGCATGGTGTCGTGCGTGTTCTTGATCGCGTCGAGCACGGCCTGTGGGTCGGCGGGCGTCGAGAGCGCCTCGGCCTCCTCGTCGATGCGGTTCTCGAGCAGGGGATTGTCCCGCCGCAGCTCTTCCAGCAGCTGGATGATCTTGGCGGCCTTCTGCTCGCTGAGGATGCCCAGTTCCAGGGTCAGCTGCTCTCGATGGCTGGCGAACTGGTCTCCCCGTCGCCGGGTCGTCAGGATCAGGGCGGTCATTTAGAGGGCGGCCAGAGCGACCCCACCCTGCAGCCAGACGAAGGGCGGCGGGTCGAACGGCTGCACCCTGAACAACATCAGGCTGAGGTTCAGCGCGACCCACGCCACCACCCCCGAACTCACGCCGACGATAAAGGAAGGCCGACCCGCGCGAGCCGTCAGGGTGTCCAGCAGCTTCTGAAGCGGGGTCGCCTGGGCGTAGTGTTCGGAATGAAGGCGGGCGATCGCCTGGACCGTCTCCTCTATATGGGCGGGGAGGATGGGTGTCGTTTCGGTCATCTTCGACCCACATGCGGTGCGAAGGCATCCGGGCCCCGTTCCGCTCTGACCCGCACGGTCCCGGCCGGGTAGATGGGCGGAGCGCCAACGCGCCCCGCCCCTCAAATCAGACGCGCTTGACGGCCGGCTGGCCGGCGAGCGGCGCCGTCGTCCCACCGTCGACACGCTCCACCTCGACCTCGGTGTGGCGCACCGTGTCGTTCACCTCTTGAGTGCGCTGCGCGGTGTTCTTGCGCAGGCTGATCTCTTCGGTGACGAAGGCTTCCTTGCCCACGACCGCCTCTTCGCCGGTCTCGCGCATCTCGATCGAGCGGTCGCGGAAGGCTTCGTCGCCTGCGCCCACCGCACGATTCACCGGGCGGCGCTCGATGCCGACGGTCTCTTCACGCAGGCTGACCTGCTGGCTGACGGGCGTCTCGACCATGTAGGAGCGGACGCGCATGCCACCCCGCTCGACCTCGCGCTTGCCGACAACGAGGCGCTCCTCGGCGACTTCCAGGGTGTCGCCGCCGGTGGCGGCCTTCATCGGCGCGGTCGCGGTCTGACCCACTGGGGCCGCTGCGGCCGGAGCGGCGTAGGCCTCGGCTTGGCCGGTCCAACCGGAGTTGCGCCACTCGCTCTCGCGCCCATCGAGGTCAATGGCCTCGCTGTCCTCGAGGATTTGGATGGCCTTGTCGGTATGAGCGTCATGGACGGTGGCGCTGAGCAGGACGTGACCGCGGCTCATGCCTTCGGCATAGGTGTGGTGATCCTCATGGGCGCCGAACATGTTCCTGATGCCGGCCATCAGGCCCGCCTTGTGGGTGGAGCCGCCTTCGGTCGAATAGGCGCCTTCGTCCTGAAGGTCGATCTCGGACTCGGCGACGCCGGCCTGGACCAGCTTGTTGCGCGTGGCTTCCGCGGCGGCTCGCGTGTCGAACATGGCTGTGACGGTACGGGGCATTTCAGGTTTCCTTTTGGGTCTGAAGGATGGAACCGGAGTCCGGGGTCGGCGTACGCTGCACGTCTGCGTGCATGGCGCGGAGGGTCACTTCCTGCTCGACGGTCTCGAGGCGGTAGGTGTGAATGATGTGGATTTCTTCCTTGAGCAGCAGCCGCTTCTCGACCACCAACGTCTCTTCCATGATCGGGAAGATGACCGTGTCGCCCTCGCGCCGGATCGGCGGTGCGGCCTCGACAATGCGGTTCACCGGCACACGCTCTATGACCACGTCGTCCCGGCGTAGAGCTTCGGTGACCAGTTCCCGATGCTCTTCGACATGGGTGGAGACCCGGACGCGGCCCGTCTCCACCGTATCCTTGGAGACGATCGCCCGTTCCATGACCAGGGGAAGGGCCAGCTCATCTTGGGGGGTTTCAACGGTCATGCCGGCTCCGACTGTGGACGGGGGCGAAGGCGAGCGACCCTCAGCAGGGAAGGCGTGATCCCCGGCCGGCTTCCGCGCCGACCCGGGAGGAACCTTCGCGCCGGGCGGAGGCTTCAGTCACGGAGGTAAACCGTTTTGCCGCCGCCCCGCAGCATCAGACCGAGTACCACGCCTACGCCCAAAGCGATCCCGATCGCCGCCCTCGGCTGGTCGCGAATGCGACCCTCGAGCCCGCCGGAAAGCTCCTGCGCCGCGTCCCGGGCCTTGCCGGGCGCGTCCTGAGCCTGATCCTTGACCTTACCGACAGTATCCTGGATCGCGCCGCCCGCCTCGTCCAACTTGCCCTTGGCCTGGGTCTGGCCGTTTCCGGTCAGGCCGCCGATGGCGTCCTGCACGTGACCCCCTGCGTTCTTCAGGGTGCCTTCGAGACGATCATCAGACATCTGCTTCTTCCTTGCCTTGGGCTGAGTGGCTGTCGGCGCCGCGACGCTAAGGGCCTGCGCAAGCGCGACCTCCGAGCCGCATCCTGCGAAGAGAACCAGAGGGCGGAGACGAACGTTCCGGCTACTTATGTAATTTTACACACTTGACGATCCGGGTCGCCCGGGCGAGCCGATGCCCCGCCGCCTCAACCTTGCACCGGGATGGTTATCGCTCCCCGGCGGAGAGAACCTGGTCGATCAACTCGCCATGCGCCGGAACCTAGCCGTCCAGCATCAGCATCGCCAGTCCATGGGCCTCGGACCAAGCCCGCAGGGCGAACACCTGCACTGCGTGTCGGCGCCGGGCCCGAGCCTGGCCTCCGCGTTCGTCTTCAGGAAGGCGATGGCGTCCGAACCGTCCCCCGGCTCCCTCTGCAGCAGGTCGACGGGCGCAGGCGAGGAGAAGATCAGCCGGAACAGGGCGGTGTTTGCGAGGGCGAAACGCACGTAGGCGCGTCC
>CAXUEN010000055.1:0-9979 GCA_964249945.1 uncultured Caulobacteraceae bacterium
CCCGGAAGAGCTCGAGCGCCGCCTGCTGGAGGCGGGCGCGCACACCGTCGGGGCTGTTCTGGTCGGCCATGCCATCCCTTGTCAGTCTATGACATTAGCCCTATGTCAGTTCATGACATGGGCCGGTAGAGCTCGTCAGGTAATACGAAGGAGAACGGCATGCGAGTGTCTCTGACTGGAGCGAACGGGTGGATCGGCTCGGCCATCGCGCGCGACCTGCTCGCTGATGGCCATGCCGTGGTCGGGCTGATGCGGTCGAAGGAGAAGGGAGAGGCGTTCGCCGCCGCCGGCGGCACGCCGCTGGTCGGCTCGCTCGGTGATGTTGACCTGATCCGGGGCGCCGCACGCGACAGCGACGGAGTCATCCACACCGCCTTCGGGCTCGACCTAACCAGGATCAAGGAGATGGCCGAGTAGGAGACCCGCGCGATCGAGGCGTTTGGACACGCGTTCGCCGGCACCGACCGGCCGATCATCGTCACCGGCGGCGTGCTACTGCCCCCCCCCGGGCGACGTGTTCCAGGAGGATGCGCGGCCGCCGGTCCCTCCTGAGTTCCCGCGCGCCTTCGAGCAGAGCGGCTTCGCTCTCGCCGAGCGTGGGCTTAAGGCCATGGTGGTGCGCAACCCACGGTCCGTTCACGGCCAAGGCGAGACGCACGGCTTCGTCCCCATGCTGGCGGCGATCGCACGCGAGAAGGGCGTCTCCGCCTGGGTCGGCGAGGGCGACAACCTGTGGCCGGCAGTACACCGGCTGGACTGCGCGCGCGTATACCGCCTTGCGCTCGAGCGTGGCGCCGGGGGCAAGGCCTATCACGCCATCGCCGAGCAGGGGGCGCCCTTCCGCCAGATTGCGGAAGCGATCGGTCGCCAGCTCGGCCTCCCCTCGCGGTCGATCACTCCGGGCGAAGCCGAGGCGCATTTCGGCGGCATCGCCATGTTCGTGGCGGGCAACGGCCCTGTTTCGAGCGTGCGCACCCGGCAAGCGCTTGGTTAGGAGCCGCGGGAGGTGGGCATCATCGCCGACATCGAGCGGCAAGACTACTCCGCCTGAAATCGCCTATGCCGGAGTGGCGAGGGAGCGAGCGGCTTCGCGCGCCGGTCGAACTCAGGACACCAGCCGCAGGTTACGCAGGTCGGGCTCCGCCGGTCGCCAGTCGAGGCTATCGCGCGTCCAGGCGCCCGACGCGGGCAAGTCCGCCGCGGCGAGCGGGGCCATCCAGCCGAAGTAGCCGTCTGCCTCGTCCGGTGCGAGGGAGATCACAGGCAGACCAAGCCTTGTCCCGATCGCCTCGGCCACGTCGCGGAGCATCACGCCTTCCTCCGCCCTGCATGCAGCCGAGCCCCTGTCTCGCCGCGCTCCAGCGCCGGCCGGTAGAGCCGCACCGCGTCCGACACGTGGACGGCGTGCGCGCGATTGCGACCCTTGCCGACGTAGGCGATCTGGCCATCTCGCGCGCCAAGTCGACGTGCCAGGAGATGCGGCCCTGCCAGCGCGTGTCGTGCACCTGCGGCAGGCGCAGCACCGTCACGCGCCCGCCCGCCGTGATCAGCGCGTCGGCCGCCGCTTCCGTCAGGCGCGGGGGAAATCGGCGGAGGCGAGGTGAGCGTCGGCCTCGGTTGCCGGGCCGCCGCTCCGCGAGCGCACGAGGCCGATACCGGAAATGCGACGAGCGGCCGGTCCGACCCGGCCAGCGCGCGCCCGAGCGCCGCGATCATCCGGGCGTCGGCCGCGCCACCCTACTTCTGGTTGGCCGGATTGTGGTCGAACGCCGCGTGGATCACGACGTCGACCTCGATCGCCGCGGCGGCCAAGCGCTCGAGGTCGCTGACGTCGCCGAGCAGCGGCTCGCCGCCACGTCCCAAGATCCTGCGTGCGCCCGCCTCCGAGCGGGCTGAAGATGGGCAGGACGCCCGCCGCCAGGAAGGGCGTGATCGGCGTCCCGTCCAGGTTCAGCGGGGGAACGTCCTGCTCGAGAGTGCTGTGCTCGTAGGTGACGTAGGCGCCGAGCAGCGACTCGAAGGTCGAGTTAGCCTTGGAGGCCAGGCGCGTCTCCTGCGTGTACTTGGCGAGCTGGATTTGCTCGTCTTCGGCGCAGCGTCCCGGCGGGGGGTCGAGACCGCCGCCGGCGATAGGCGTGGTGACCGGGAGACCGAAGATGCGCGTCGCATCCACCCTTTGTCCGACGTTGGTGTATTTTAGCTGGTGATCGAGGTAGCTCGGCGAAGCCGAAGTCATAGGTGTCCGGGTCGGAGAGGACGATGATCTCCTTGCGGAAGGGCTGGGCGACGAAGTTGGCCACGGTCTGGATGGAGACGCCCACGGCGGAGAGGAGTTCTCGTTCGTCCTGGAGGGCCGCATTCGCTTCTTCTGCGAGGGCTACGAACCGGTGGTGCTGGAGGTCGGCGACAGCGTCTATTTCGACGCCTCCATGGCCCACCGCTATCTCACCGCTGGTGAGAATCCGACGCGCATGCTGTGCGTCTATTCGCATCTGGAGCACGCCCGGCTGGACCATCCGGGCGAGGTTCAGGCGCATTCCCTGGCCATGCGCATCTTGGGCGGCCACATGAGGTCGGAGCCCGCCAATGCGTCCGAAGCCGCCGCGCCGGTTCGGCCCGCGGCGAAGGTCCATCGTCGCTGCCGCGGCTAAGCCCCGCGGATGCCGATCGGCGCCATTGACGCGAGTTTTACTATCTGAACAGTTTTTTCCTGGTCTGCATACACAGCGGGAACGCCCGGCTCATCGCGCATGCGCGGGTCGCGGCTGCGAGGAAGGCTTGGCGCGACGCTCGAGCTAGAGGTCAGGACTGACAACCTGCTGATGAAGGAGCCGTTCGGCATCCACGGCTATGTCTTCGAGGGCATGCCGAGCGTGGTGGCGACGCTGCGCGACGGACGACGTGGCGGGCGCGACGAGACCGCCGGAGTCTACTACCTTAAAGACGATCCGGCCAACATGACCGACATGATCGAGGGCGTGCGCCGCCAAATCGAGGCGGGGGCGACGCGTCAGGACCTGCAGCGCCTGCTCCCGCCCTGCGGGCCCGCAACGCCGACACGGAGGGCTGGCGTCATGGGTGTAAGAAGCGAGATCACGGGCGTCCTCGTCGCAAGGGCGGCGCTGGCGCACGTCCCGGCGATGCAGGGCCCGCTCGCGCCTGCGGCCCGGCCGAACGCCTCGGCCGCCCCCGAGCCGGCCAAGCCGGCTGCGGCTCATGCCCTGACACGGGAGGACCTAAGCCCTGGCTGGACGAGGTGATGACCTACGCGCTCCAGCGTGGCGACGTGGCGGGGGGCGTCGTGGTCGTGGTGAAGGACGGCCAGCCTCTGCTCGAAAGGGCTAGGGCTACGCCGACGTAGAGAAGAAGACGCCGGTCTCCCCGGAGGGGAAGCTGTTCCGAGCGTCGCGCTGCCGAGCATCACCGCCCAGCTGCACGCGAGCCCGGCCGCCGCGGTTTGGATCATCAACGGCTACCAGCTCGCCGTCGTCGCCGCCCTCCTGCTCGCGGCCACGGCGGGGGAGCGGATCGGCTATGCGCGGGTACCTGGCCGGACTAGTGCTGTTCACCCTCGGCTCGCTCGCCTGCTCCCGCGCGCCGGCCGTTCCCGCCAGCCGTTCGAAGGCGGTGGCGCCGTCCTGAACGCGTCGTGTTCGGGCTGGCGTTCGTCGGCCTGGAGGGCTTCGGCGGCAGGCGCGCGAACGACGCCGCCTTGGCGGCGGCGGAGGTCGCCGTAGCGTTGGCGCTCGGCGCGGTCCTGGTGCGGCGGGAGCGCGGACGCGAGGCGCCGCTGGTCCCGATCGACCTCCTGCGCATACCCCTCTTCCGGCTATCGGTGTGCGCCTCGGTCAGCGCCTTCGCCGCCTACATGCTGGCCTTCATCGCCCTGCCGTTCGAGCTGGAGGGCGCGCTCGGGCGCGACCACGTGGCGCTCGGCCTCTGCGCGCCATTCGCCGGGCGGCTGACGAACCGGGTCTCGGCCGGGCGGCTCGGGGCGGCCGGCATGGTGATCCTGGCGCTGGCCCTGGGGCTGCTCGCGACGCTCGGACCGTATGCGTCGGACCTCGACATCGGCTGGCCCATGGCGCTGGGGCCTGGGCTTCGGCCTGTTCCTCTCAGGAGGATTCTCTCGGTCGGCAGGAAAAGGGCCTTTGAGGCGTCGTTAACCGGCGAACATGTAGCCGGTGTTTACCGCGGTGAGGAGGAGCTTGGGATCGGCCGGGTCGACTTCGAGCTTCTGGCGCAGGTGTTGCACGACGATGCGCAGGTAGTGCACGTCCTCGGCATGGGCCGACCCCCAGATGCTGGTCAGCAGCTGACGATGGGTGACGACTCGGCCGGCCACTTTGGCGAGCTGTGCCAGGACATTGTACTCCCGTGGCGTCAGTTTCACAAAGACGCCCGCTCGCTTGACGGTATGGTGGAGAAGATCGATCTCGACGTCATGAGCGGCGATCGTCGCGTGAGCGCCTTCCAGGCTCAGCTTGTTGCGCATCGCAGCGCGTAGTCTCGCCAGCAGCTCCCCGATGGCGAAAGGCTTCTGGACATAGTCGTCGGCGCCCAGGTCCAGAGCGTTAATCTTTTCCATCTCCTGTTCTCGCGCCGATAGGATCAGCACGGGTCCCTTGTAGAAGGCCCGCGCCCGCTCCAGGACCACCTTGCCGTCGATGTCGGGCAGGCCGAGATCCAGGACCAGCGCGTCCGGCGGCTGGGTCGCCAGGAGCGTAAGGCCTTGTTCGCCGAGGAGCGCCTTGATGGGTTCGTAGCCGGCCGCCTCCAGCGCCGGCCCGAGGAAACGGTGGATCTGAGGTTCGTCGTCGATGACCAGGATACGGGGCTTGGCGGACATGGCTGAAACTAGAGCAGTAGATGGCTGGTCGGAACGGTCTTGGGCAGGCTGATCAGGATGCGCGTGCCCCGCAGTCCGACCCTGGCGTCGCCGTGAATCGGGCTGGCGGCGGCGATGCGGCCTCCCATGGCTTCCACGAAGCCCTTGGAAATGGAGAGGCCAAGTCCGACGCCCTTGCCGCGCTCGCCGCCCGCCCGGTCGCTGTTCTCCTCGACACGGCGGAAGCGGTCGAACACCCGTTCGAGTTCGGGGGCCGGGATGCCCTTGCCTTCGTCCTCGATGCTGATGACCACGTTGTGCCGGTCTTCGTAAGCGGCGACCTCGATGGGACTGTCGGGCGGGCTGTAGGCGATGGCGTTCTCCAGGATGTTGACCACCGCCTGTTCGAGCAGGGCGGGGTCAAGCTCAATAAGGCTCAACTCGGAGGGAAAGTCCCGCGTCAGCAGGCGATCCGCCAGACGGCGGTCGACTCGCTCGATCGCTGCGTGGAGCACCTCTCGCACGTCGATGAGCTGGCGGCGGGGGTTGAGGGCGTCGCCTTCGAGCCTGGTCATGTCCAGCAGGTTGCCGATGTAGCGGTTCAGCCGCTCCGCCTCTTCCCGGATGCTCTCCAGCAGGTCCGCATGGACCGCGCCTTTCAGCTGCGGTCCGTAGTCGATCAGCGTGGTGGCGGCCCCCATTACGGTGGCCAGGGGCGTGCGTAGGTCATGGCTGATGGAGTTCAGCAAGGCCGCGCGCAGCTGTTCGGAGCGCCGGGAGGCCTCGGTCTCGGCCTGTTGCGCCGCCAGGGTCGCCCGCTCGATCGCCACGGCGCCCTGGTCTAGCAGCGCGCCCAGGAGCCGCTCCTCGTCGAGGGTGCGATCCGCCGAGGCCCCATATCCGGCGACGCCCGCCAGCCCGCGCACGCCCACCAGGGGCCGGAACGTCCAGCCGACCTGGGGCAGGGTCCCGGTGCCCGCGCCTGCGGCCTCCCGGCGCTCCCAGGCCCATCGTGCGGCGCTCATGGCGGCGGTGGACAGGGTGGCCGAGCCGGGCGCGCTGGCGGCGAGCGCCAGGTCATCGCCCTTCTGCAGGAGCACGACCGCGGCGGAGCCAGACGCCGAGAACGCCTGATCGACGAGCGCCCGGGCCGCGCCGTCCCGGTCTGCGGCGCCGGAGAGCCTGCGGCTCGCCGCCAGCAGGGTAGCGACGATGGAGGCCCGGCGTGCGCTCAGCTTCGCCTGGTCTCGCACGCGGCCCGAGAGCCAGCCGGTCACCCCCGCCACGGCGAAGAAGATGGCGAAGGTTATGACGTCCTCAACATGGCCGATGACCAGGGAGAAGCGCGGTGAGAGGAAGAGGAAGTTGTAGGCCAGGATGGACAGGGCGGCGGCGGTCAGGGCCGGCCTCAAGCCGTTCAGGACGCCGCTGACCAGGACGCTGAGCAGATAGATCATGGCCAGGTTGGCGCTGGTGGACAGGCGGTCCAGGGCGGCCGCGATCGCCGTGGCCGTGGCCACCAGCCCGATTGCATGGACGTAGCCGCGCCACTCCAGACCAGCGGCAATTCGACTGGCGGGAGGCGCCGGGATCGGCCCCTCCGGTGCGCCTTCGGTGATGAAGTGCAGGGCGGCCCCGCCGGAGCGGCGAAGGAGCGCCGAGGCGAGGTCGCGGCCGAGCAGGCGGCCGGCGCGCCGCGGCCGCGACTTGCCGAGCACGATCTGCGTGACGTTGTTGCGCCTCGCATAGTCCAGCACCGTGCCGGGCAGGTCCGCGCCGGAGAGCACCAGGGTGGAGCCGCCGAGCTGCTCGGCGAGCTTCAGGGCTTCGGTGACGCGGCGCCCGCGATCCAGGTTGGGGGCTGCGCGGTCGGTCTGCTCGATATGGGCGACGGTCCAGGGGCCGTCCATGACCGCGGCCAGGCGACGACCCGCGCGCACCAGGGCGGTGGACATGGCGTCGCCGCCGATCAGCACCAGGATGCGCTCCCCCGCCGCCCATGGGCCCTCGATGCCCTGGCGCTTCATGGCGGCGTTCAGGTGGTCGTCCACGGTCTGGGCGGCGCGGCGGAGCGCCAGTTCGCGCAGCGCCGTCAGGTTCTCCAGCTTGAAGAAGCGGTCGGCGGCCAGGCGCGCGGTCTCGGGCACGTAGACCTTGCCGGAGTCGAGCCGCGCGCGCAGCTCCTCCGGCGTGATGTCCACCACCTCGATGTCGTCGGCGTTCGACAGGGCGGAGTCCGGCACGGTCTCGCGCTGGCGGACGCCCGTGATGCGCCAGACCACGTCCACCAGGCTCTCCAGGTGCTGGACGTTCAGGGTGGTCCAGACGTTGATACCGGCCGACAGCAGCTCCTCCACGTCCTGCCAGCGCTTGGGGTGGCGCGAGCCGGGCGCGTTGGTGTGGGCGTACTCGTCCACCAGCAGCAGGGCCGGATGGCGGCCGAGCGCCGAATCGAGGTCGAACTCCATCAGCACGCGGCCCTTGTGCTCCACGGGCTGGCGGGGGAGCACCTCCAGGTCGGCGAGGAGCGCCTCCGTCTCCTTGCGTCCGTGGGTCTCCACCAAGCCTACGGCCACGTCCAGGCCATCGGCCTGCCGGCGCGCGGCGGCGGAGAGCATTTCGAAGGTCTTGCCCACGCCTGGCGACATGCCGAGGTAGACCCGCAGCCGGCCGCGGCCTTCGCGCCGGGCCTGGGCGAGCAGGGCGTCAGGATCAGGGCCGTGCGGGTCGCGGCTTTCGCCCAATGGCTCGCCCCCAATCCCTGAGCTCAGAACTTCTGGGATACGCCCACATAGGCCTGGACGCCCGCGGTCTCCCGGTTCAGGCCAAAGTTCACGCCCATGTCAAGCTGGAGCTCGCTGGTCACACCGTAGGCGAGCGCGAAGTCGGCCGAGTACTGCCGGATGGTGCGGACAGGATCGAAGTTCCAGTCGCCCCAGAGTTCACCATAGACGGTGAAATTCTTTGGCAGGCTGACGCCGACGTTCACCAGCTGTGCGGTGTTGAGGTGGCGCCCGCCGCCGTTGGAGTCCACCAGGGCGTCCACCTCGGGTACGGTCGTCAGGGTTACGGCGTCGGTCAGCTTGTAGTTGATGGGCGATATGCCCCCGCCTTCCACCACGCCGTTACCGATCCCCGGACGGGCGGTCGGCGCCTTGACATAGGGGATGATGGCCGCCTGAAGCTTGCCGCCGGTGGTGTTCAGGAACTCGTATTTCAGGCGCAGGATCAGGTCGCCGACGCCTGCAATGGTGCGGCTGTCCCCGAACTTGTCGGAGGTGTGCACGATCTCCAGCGGGGAGAGGTTGGCCTCCACATCGAGGTTTGAGGTCACGCCATATTTCAGCGTGGGATTGGTGGCCAGGTAGGTGTCGGTGGTGACCCCGTCCAGCCGCAGGAAGCTGCCGTTGAAGACGTCGGCCTCGTACTGGAAGTGGCCCGGGTCTACGGTGCAGGCATAGTTCGACTTTGTGGGCCGGTCGGTGCAGATGGCGCTCAGCGTCGGAGCGGCGGTCAATGCGGGCGCATTCGATGCGGAGGACGCGGCCGGATTCGCCTGGGCGGCGCTGGCCGCCGCGTCGGCTCCCGGCGCGGCGGGCGTATCCGGCGTCGCCTGGGCGTGGGCGAGGACCGGGGCGACGAGCAGGCCGGCCAGGACGGAAAGAAGGACGCGCACGGGATCAGCTCCGGGGACTGGGAAGGCGCGCATCGAGGGCGCGGTTGACGAGCAGCACGTTGACCCGCGGCTCTCCGAGGATTGTCAGGGTGCGGCCCTGGGCGAGCCTGTCGATGACGGCCTGCACCTCGGCCACGCCGACGTGGCGGGCGGCGGCGATGCGGGGCGCCTGCAGGCGGGCGTTCTGCGGCGAGATGTCGGGATCCAGTCCGGAAGCCGAGGCGGTCACCGCATCGGCGGGGATGACGGCGCCCGGCGAGGCCTTGGAGAGCGTCGCCGCATCGCCCGCGACCCGCTGGGCCAGTCTGGGGTCGAGCGGACCGTAGTTGCTGCCGCCCGAGGCGGTGGGATCATAGCCGTTCCCGGCGGCGGAGATGCGCGGGTGCAGGTACTGCGGCGTGGCGAAGCCCTGGGCGATGAGGCTCGAGCCCAGCACGTGGCCGCCGCTGTCGCGCAGCAGGCTGCCTTTGGCGGGGCCGCTGAGCAGGATCTGGGCGAGCCCGGTCAGGGCCAGCGGGTAGAGCAGGCCGGTGAGCAGGGTGAAGAGGGCGATCATCACGACCGCCGGACGCAGATGGGTGAGCATGGCGGGTCCTCAGGCGAGGTGGAGGGCGGAGACGGCCAGGTCGATCGCCTTGATGCCGATGAAAGGCGCGACCACCCCGCCGACGCCGTAGATCAGCAGGTTGCGGCCGAGCAGGGCGCCGGCCCCGATGGCGCGGTACTTCACGCCTTTGAGCGCCAGTGGGATCAGCGCCACGATCACCAGCGCATTGAAGATCACCGCCGACAGGATCGCGCTTTGCGGCGAGTGCAGCCGCATCACGTTCATGGCCCCCAGCGCCGGCAGCGCGGTGACGAAGATAGCCGGAACGATGGCGAAATACTTGGCCACGTCGTTGGCGATGGAGAAGGTGGTCAGGGCGCCCCGGGTGATCAGGAGCTGCTTGCCGGTCTCCACGATCTCGATGACCTTGGTGGGATCGGAGTCGAGGTCGACCATGTTGCCGGCCTCGCGGGCGGCCTGGGCGCCGGTCTGCATGGCCACGCCTACGTCGGCCTGGGCGAGCGCGGGCGCGTCGTTGGCCCCGTCGCCGCACATGGCGACCAGGCGGCCCTTGCCCTGTTCGTCGCGAATCAGGCGCAGCTTGTCCTCGGGCGTGGCCTCGGCGAGGAAGTCGTCAACGCCGGCCTCGCTCGCAATGGCGGCGGCGGTGACGCGGTTGTCGCCGGTGATCATCACCGTGCGGATGCCCATGCGCCGCAGGTCGGCGAAACGCGCCTTGATGTTGGGCTTCACCACGTCCTTCAGGTGGATGACGCCCGCGACCCGGTCGCTTTCCGTCACCAGCAGCGGCGTGCCGCCGGAGCGGGCGATCCTGTCCACCGCCTGCGCCAGTTCGGGGGCGAGGTCGGTGCGCGACTGGCCGAGCGAGCTCAGCACCGCGTCCACCGCGCCCTTGCGCCAGGAGAGC
>CAXUEN010000056.1:0-347 GCA_964249945.1 uncultured Caulobacteraceae bacterium
CATGCAGGCGCGCGCCGAGCACCGCAACGCCAACTTCGCCGTGGACAACGTGCGCGTCTTCGTCGGCGACGGCCGCGTGCTCGAACACGCCCGTGTGACCGTACGCGCGGGGCACATCATCGAGGTGAGCGACGCTCCGGCCGCCGGCATGGGCGCGTGGACGAACCGGCCGCCTTCCCGCTCAATGCTGAGCACCGTGGACCAGCAGGTCTGGATGAAGAACAGCATGTCGATCCCGCCAAGCGCCCCCGCCGGCCCGCGCGGCGCCGGCGCAGCCGACGGGGGGCCCCCCCGGGGGGGGGGGCGGGGGGCAAAAACCGGGGCGGCCCGGGGGCCCCCCGCGGGGG
>CAXUEN010000056.1:357-3970 GCA_964249945.1 uncultured Caulobacteraceae bacterium
GTCGCGGCCCTGGCGGCCACGCTCGTGGCGGGCGCTTTCGGGCGACGCGGCTTGCAGGTCCTGGGGCAGGGGGCTGCGGCCTGTTAGATTTTCTTCCTTGATCGGGTTCACCGTCCTTGAGCCATAAAGGTCTGGCGGCTTTCGGATCGGGCCCATGACTATCGCGACGGCCGAGCGGTCCAGGGGGCTGACGCCCTTCCACGCGCGCAGGAGGCGGTCCGCCATTCCTGGCTTCGGCGTGACGCTGGGCCTGACGGTCACCGCGCTGTGTCTGGTGGTGCTGCTGCCGCTGTCGGCCATCGCGATCCGGGCGGCGGGCATGGGCGGGTCGGCTTTCGTCCAGGCCGCCTTCTCCGCCCGGGCGCTGCACGCCTACGCCCTGTCCTTCGGAGCATCCCTGATCGGGGCGAGCGTCAACGCGGTGTTCGGGCTGCTCACCGCCTGGGCGCTGGTGCGCTACCGCTTCCCCGGCCGGGCGATCCTGAACGCCCTGGTCGACCTGCCCTTTGCCCTGCCGACCGCGGTGGCCGGGGTGGCGCTGGCCGGGCTCTACAGCACCCAGGGGTGGATCGGCGGGGCGCTGGCGCCGCTGGGGATCAGGGCGGCCTACAACGAGACCGGCGTGGTCATCGCCCTCACCTTTGTGGGTCTGCCCTTCGTGGTGCGCACGGTGGAGCCGGTGCTGCGCGACTTGGCCCTGGACGTGGAGGAGGCGTCGGCGAGCCTGGGCGCGGACCGGCTGCAGACCTTCGCCCGGGTGATCCTGCCCGCGCTCGCGCCCGCCTGGATTACCGGCTTCACCCTGGCGTTCGCGAGGGCGGTGGGCGAGTACGGCTCGGTGATCTTCATCGCCGGCAACATGCCCTTCCGCACCGAAATCGCGCCGCTGCTCATCACCATAGAGCTTGAGCAGTTCGACTATGGCTCGGCTTCAGCGATCGCGGCGGTCATGCTGGCGGCGGCCTTCGTCCTACTGCTGGCCATCAACCTGGTCCAGACCTGGGCGAGGCGGTTCTCGTGAGCGCAGCCGAGGTGAGGCGCGCTTCCGACGATCCCGTCTGGGTCAGGTGCGCCGTCATAGGGGTGGCCGTGCTGTTCGTGGCGCTGATGCTGGCGCTGCCGCTGGCGGCGGTGTTCACCCAGGCCCTGGCCAAGGGGCTGGGCGCCTCGCTCCAGGCGCTGGGGGACCCCGACGCACTCGCGGCCGTCCGGCTGACCTTGACCACCGCCGCTCTCGCCGTGCCGATCAACGCCGCCTTCGGCCTGTGCGCCAGCTGGGCCATCGCCAAGCACGCGTTTGCGGGCAAGAGCCTGCTGATCACCCTGATCGACCTGCCCTTCTCCGTCTCGCCGGTGGTGGCGGGGCTGTCCTACGTGCTGGTGTTCGGGCTGCAGGGTTGGCTCGGACCGTGGCTGGAGGCCCGGGGGATCAAGATTATCTTCGCCACCCCGGGGATCGTGCTGGCCACGGTCTTCGTCACCTTCCCCTTCATCGCGCGCGAGCTGATCCCCCTGATGCAGGCGCAAGGGACTGACGAGGAGGAGGCGGCCGTGTCGCTCGGCGCCTCGGGCCTGACCACCTTCTTCCGGGTCACCGCACCCAACATCCGCTGGGGGTTGCTGTACGGCGTCCTGCTCTGCAACGCCCGCGCCATGGGCGAGTTCGGGGCGGTGTCGGTCGTGTCCGGCCACATCCGCGGGCTCACCGACACAATGCCGCTGCACGTGGAGATCCTCTATAACGAGTACGACTTCGTCGGCGCCTTCTCGGTCGCCGGCCTGCTGTGCCTGCTGGCCGTGGTCACCCTGGCGCTCCGGGCCCTGCTCGAACGGCTGCAGCCGGAAATCGGGGAGCGTGGACGTTGAGCCGGCCGGCGATGGACAAGCCTGACGGCGTCGCCTTGATCCCGCACCTCGTGCGCCCCGCGATCGCAGTCGGCCTCAGCGGGGTGCGCAAGCGCTTCAACCGCTTCGCCGCGCTCGACGGGGTGGACCTGGAGATCGAGCCGGGGGAGCTGCTGGCCCTGCTCGGCCCCTCGGGCTCGGGCAAGACCACCCTGCTGCGCATCCTGGCGGGGCTGGACTTCCCCGACGCCGGCCAGGTGCGCTTCGACGGGCGCGACGTGACCTTCGCCCATGCGGCCCAGCGGGGCGTCGGCTTCGTGTTCCAGCAGTACGCCCTGTTCCGCCACATGAGCGTGGCGAAGAACATCGCCTTCGGCCTGGACGTGAAGCGCCGGGATCGCCCCAAGGCTGCGGAGCGCAAGGCCCGCGTCGAGGCCTTGCTCGAGCTGGTCGAGCTGCAAGGCCTGGGCGGCCGCTATCCTTCCCAGCTCTCCGGCGGCCAGCGTCAGCGGGTCGCCCTGGCGCGGGCGCTGGCGGTGAGGCCGCAGATCCTGCTGCTGGACGAGCCCTTCGGCGCCTTGGATGCGGCGGTGCGCAAGAGCCTGCGCCGGGAGCTGCGCCGCATCCACGACGCCACGGGCCTCAGCACCGTCTTCGTCACCCACGACCAGGAGGAGGCGCTGGACCTCGCCGACCGCATCGCCATCCTGAACCAGGGCCGCATCGAGCAGCTCGGCCGGCCTGCGGAGGTGCTGGACCGCCCGGCTTCGGCCTTCGTGGCCGGCTTCGTGGGCCAGGCGAACCGCATCGCAGGCGAGGTGCGGGGCGGCCGTTTCCGCGTCTCAGGCGCGGAGCTGGCCGCCCCGGACGTGGCCGACGGGCCGGCGGTGGCGTTCGTGCGGCCGGATCAGCTCAGGCCCGTCGCACCTGGTGACAGCGGCCTGGAGGTAAGGCTGGAACGTGTCATCCCGCGGGGGCCGGCGCTTTGGCTGGACTGCGTCCGCCCCGACAGCCAGATGCTGGAAGCGGCGATCTCGCGCACCGAGGCCGCCCAATCGCCGCCTGCAGGCTCGACGATCCGGCTTGGCCTGACCGGCGGCCACATCTTCCCCGACGGCTGACCGCCGGGCCGCGACGCGGTCAGTGCGGCTTGTAGATGCGGTCGAAGACGCCGCCGTCGGCGAACTGGGCGGCCTCCACTTTGGGCCAGCCGCCAAAGTCGGCGATCTGGACCATGGCGACCTTAGGGAAACGCGAGCCGGCTTTCGCCAGCACGGCAGCGTCGCGCGGGCGGTAGTAGTTGGCGGCGACGATCTCCTGGCCCTTCCGGGTGTAGAGCCCTCGCAGATAGGCCTCCGCCACTTGGCGAGTGCCGCGCTGGGCGGCCACCTTGTCGACCCACGAGACCGGCGGCTCGGCCAGGATGGAGAGGGAGGGCATCACGATCTCGAACTGGCCGGGGCCCATCTCGGTTTGGGCCAGGAAGGCTTCATTCTCCCAGGCCAGCAGCACGTCGCCGAGCCCACGCTGGGCGAAGGTGATGGTGGAGCCCCGCGCGCCGGTGTCGAGCACCGGCACGTTGGCGAACAGCCTGCCCAGGTACTGCACCGCCGCCGCATCCCCGCCGTGGCGCGCGGCCCAGGCATAGGCCGCCATGTAGTTCCAGCGCGCGCCGCCCGAGGTCTTCGGGTTGGGGGTGATCACCTGGATCCCCGGCCGGATCAGGTCGGCCCAGTCGCGGACGCGCTTGGGGTTCCCCTTCCTAACC
>CAXUEN010000056.1:3980-9937 GCA_964249945.1 uncultured Caulobacteraceae bacterium
TTCCTAACCAGGAAGACGATGGTGGAGGTGTAGGGCGTGGAGTTCTGCGGCAGCCGCCCCTGCCAGTCCGGCGCGATCAGGTGGGCCTTCTTCGAGATCGCGTCGATGTCTGCGGAGATGCCCAGTGTCACCACGTCGGCCTGCAGCCCATTGATCACCGACAGCGCCTGCTTGCCGGAGCCGCCGTGGCTCTGGTTGATGGTGACGTCCTGGCCCGTCTTGCGCTTCCAGTCGGCGGCGAAGACGGCGTTGTAGGCCTTGTAGAGCTCGCGCGTGGGATCGTAGCTGACGTTGAGCAGGGTGACCGGTCCCGCCGAGGCCCGGACGCCGGGTGCGAGCGCCAAGCCGCCGAGCAGGCCGCCGGCATGGAGGAGCGAGCGTCTGGAGAGGTCGTGCGGCATGGACATCCTCGAAAAGCCTCGCGAAGGTCGGCCAAGCCGGTCGCCCGCCGCAAGTCAATTCAGTTGGGCGGCCGATGAGATTTGCTGAGTGGCGGCCGGAGCGTTGCGGGCCTCACCCCTGCTTCGGCGCGGGGCGCCGGCCGGTGGCGAGGACGTACCAGACCGTGGCCAGCGCGATCGCCGCCACGCAGCCCAGCGCCTCGGCGGCGGCGGCGTGGAAGGCGATCCAGGCCATCGACAGGATGCCGATCACGGCGGCCGCCTCCAGCCCCCGCACCTTCAGCGGCGGTCCGGCCTGGGCGGCGGCTCGGCGCTGGAGTCGTACGGCGGCTGCGCAGCCGACGATATAGACCAGCACCGTGGCCAGGGACGACAGGATGGCCAGCTCCACGAAGCTGCCGCTCACCGCCAGCCCCAAGCCGACGCCCGCATGCAGCAGGATGGCGACCCAGGGCGCGTGGGTGCGCCCGTGCAGCGCGCCGATCTTGCGGGGCAGAAAGCCGTCGCGGGCGAAGGCGAACAGCACCCGCGGCGCACTGAGCGTGTCGCTGGCCAGATAGCCCAGCATGGAGACCGTCGCCCCCAGCACGATCACGCCCGCAAGCGACGGCGCCACAGAGCGCACGGTCTCGACCAGGGGCGCGTGGGCCTTGCCGAGGGCCGGACCCAGCACGCCCTGGGCGCTGAGCTGGACGGCGATGTAGAGCAGGGCCACAGAGCCCATGGCGGCGAGCAGTCCCCGGGGGATGTTGCGGGCCGGGTCCTTGACCTCGCCGCTGACGCCCAGCGCCGTCTCCATGCCTTGGAAGGCGAACAGGGCCAGGATCATCGCCCGCCCGAGCGCCCGGGGCGAGGGCGCGCCGAAGGCCAGGTTGGCGGAGCGCACGTGCGGCGCGGCCACGGCGAGCAGCAGGGCCAGGGGCGCCAGCTTGGCGACGGTCAGGACGCCCACCAGCCGCATCCCCGGGGCGACGCCCGCGACGTTGACCACGCTCAGGCCTCCGAAGACGGCCAGCAGGGCGGCGGCGCGGGCTACGGGGCGGCCCAGGACCGGCGCAAGCTGGGCCAGGCTGTCCACCACCGCGGCGGCGATCCCGGCCGCGGCCAGCACGGCGCCGAGCCAGACCAGCACGCCCACCACGAAGCCCACCAGCGGCCCGAACGCGGCTTCGGCATAGCCATAGGGGCCGCCGCTGGTGGGCACGCGGCTGCCCGCGGCGGCGAAGCAGAGCGAGACGGCCCCCATGGCCACCACGCAGGCGAGATAGGCCAAAGGCGCCGCCGGTCCCACGTCGCGGGCCAGGGAGGCCGGAATGACGAAGATGCCGGCGCCCACCACGGTGTTGAACACCGCCGCCGCCAGGCCGAACGCCCCCAGGCCGCGGACCAGGCCCTGGTCGCGCGAGGTCATGGGCGCATGGTCGGGGCTGGCGGCGTCATGGCGGTCGGCCCTCGCGGAGTGCGATCCGTCATACACCGCGCCGGGTGGTCCGACATAGTCGTAGCGCTACGCCGGGCCGCGGCGTAGCCTCACGGAAAACAAGAGGGAGGGGTCCATGCCTGGACCGGCTTGGCGTTCCACGGTCCTGGTGGTTCTGGGCGCGGCCCTGTGCGGGTTCGCCCTGCCCAAGCCCGAGTTCGGCCGGGCGAGCCTCCTGGCGCCGCTGGCGAGGGACACGGTCGCCGCGTCCCGGGACGCGGCGGCGGGCATGGCCGTGCCGGTGCCGGTGGATGGCCGCGGCCCCTACGCCTTCGTCATCGACACCGGAGCGGACCGGACCGTCATCTCCCGCGAGCTGGCCGACAGCCTGGGCCTCCAGCCCGGCGACCCGGTGGAGCTGAACGGCACCGGCGGGGTGGACCTGACGCCCACCGCCCGCATCGGCGAGCTGGGGGTGGGCGGGCGCAGGATGCGCGAGGTGTCCGCGCCGACCCTGCTGGCCTCCAATCTCGGGGCCGCGGGCCTGCTCGGCATAGACAGCCTGCGCGACCAGCGCATGGTCATGGACTTCGGGCGCAACCTGATGCGGGTCGAGCCCTCCCGGCCGGAGCGCTTCGGCCTGGACGAGGTGGTGGTCCGCGCGCACAGCCGCTACGGCCAGCTGGTGCTGGTGAACGCCTCGGTGAACGGAGTCCCGATCGCGGTGATCCTGGACTCCGGCGCCCAGGACACCATCGGCAACCTGTCCCTGTTGCAGATGATCGGCGGCGGCCGGGACGATATCGCCCGCGACCCCGTACAGGTGATCAGCGTCTCGGGCCGCAAGACCCCGGCGCGGATCTCCAACCTGCCGCAGGTGAAGATCGGGGGCGTCGACATCAACAACGTGCCCGTCGCGTTCGCCGACCTGCACACCTTCGCGGAGTTCGACCTGACCCGCGAGCCCGCCATGCTGCTCGGCATGGACGTGCTGCGCCACTTCGACCGGGTGGTGGTGGATTTCGGGCGCAAGGAGGTGCTGTTCCGCTTCCCGCTGCAGGGCTGACCCGCGGTCCTGCGGAACCGGGCCCGCCTCCAGCGGTTCCGGCCCCCAGGGACATCCGGAGGAGAAGACGATGGCGGACCAGGACCTGAACCCGGCCGAGCTGCGCGAGCGGCTCTGGAAGGAGATCGAGCAGGCGCGCATCGTCATGCTGGGCTTGGTGGGCGGCGAGCCGCACCACATGCAGCCCATGGCCGCCTTCGGCGACAAGGAGGGCGACGCCATCTGGTTCTTCACCAAGAAGCAGACCGACCTGGTGCACCAGACCGGCGCCAGCCACGACGCCATGGTCTGCATTATGGCCAAGGACATAGAGTTCCAGGCCTGCATCCACGGCAAGCTGACCGAGGACATAGACCGCGCCAAGCTGGAGAAGTACTGGTCGCCCTTCGTCTCGGCTTGGTATCCGGACGGCAAGGACGACCCGGACCTGACCATGATGCGGCTCGACCCCCACGACGCGCGGGTCTGGGTTTCCACCCGCGGCCCGATCACGTATCCGCTGGAGATCGCCAAGGCCAACGCCAGCCACCGCCTGCCCGACGTCGGCGGCAAGCAGGACGTGCAGATGTAGCCACAGCGGGCGGGGTGCGCGGTCGACGCGCCCTCGCCAACGGCTCCGGGCGTGCTAATCGTGCGCCGGGTCCAAATGATCTCAGGAACGAAAGCCGGATGGCGCGCAAGGTCTACCCCTCAGCCGAGGCGGCGTTGGAGGGGCTCACATTCGACGGCATGAGCGTCATGTCGGGCGGGTTCGGCCTGTCCGGCAACCCCGAGAAGCTGATCGAGGCGCTGCTGGCCACCGGCGTTAGGGGGCTGACCGTCATCTCCAATAATTGCGGCGCCGATGGCTTCGGCCTCTGGGCGTTGCTGAACAGCGGTCAAATCCGGAAGATGATCTCCTCCTACGTGGGCGAGAACAGGCTGTTCGAGACGCTTTACCTGTCGGGCGAGTTGGAACTGGAGCTGACCCCGCAGGGCACCCTTGCGGAACGCATCCGGGCGGGCGGCGCCGGTGTTCCCGCCTTCTTCACCAAGACGGGCGTCGGCACGGTCGTGGCCGAAGGCAAGGAGCTGCGCGAGTTCGACGGCGAGACCTACGTGATGGAGCGTGGGCTGACCGCGGACCTCGCCATCGTCAAGGCCTGGCGCGGCGACCCCGAGGGCAACCTGGTGTACCGTAAGACGGCGCGGAACTTCAACCCGATGATGGCTACCGCCGGCAAGGTGACCATCGCCGAGGTGGAGGAGCTGGTCGCGCCGGGCGAACTCGACCCCAATAACGTCCATACGCCTGGCATCTACGTCACCCGCATCCTCCAGGGAGTGGGCTACGAGAAGCGCATCGAGCGCGTCACCACCCGTCCGCGGCCGGATGCGCCCGCCGCGCCCGCCGCCGCCGGCTCGGAGGTCTGATCCCATGCCCTGGACCCGCGACCAGATAGCGATGCGCGCCGCGCGCGAGCTGCACGACGGCGACTACGTCAACCTCGGCATCGGCATCCCAACGCTGGTGGCCAACTACATCCCCGACGGCATCGAGGTGACGCTGCAAAGCGAAAACGGCATGCTGGGCATGGGGCCCTTCCCCCATCCGGGGGAGGAGGACGCCGACCTGATCAACGCCGGCAAGCAGACCATCACCGAGCTGCCGACCTCGTCCTTCTTCAGCTCCGCCGACAGCTTCGCCATGATCCGCGGCGGCCACATCGACCTGACGGTGCTGGGCGCCATGGAGGTCAGCGAGCGAGGCGACATCGCCAACTGGACCATTCCCGGCAAGATGGTGAAGGGCATGGGCGGGGCCATGGACCTAGTGGCCGGGGTGAAGAAGGTCGTGGTGGTGATGGAGCACGCCAACAAGGCGGGCGAACCCAAGCTGCTGCACAAGTGCAGTCTGCCGCTCACCGGCGCCGCCTGCGTGGACCTGGTGATCACCGACCTTGCCGTGTTCACCGTCGACAAGGCGGGGACCGCGGCGCTGAAGCTGATCGAGCTGGCGCCGGGCGTAGCTATGGACGAGGTCAGGAGCCGGACCGAGGCCCGCTTCGACGCCGGCGCGTTCGCCTGACGCGCGCCGTGGAGGATCAGCCCGGGAACGCCCTGGAGACGCTCTCGGTCGCCTCCGCCCACGGAGGTGTGCAGGGCGTCTACCGCCATGCCAGCGGCCAGACCGGCACGCCCATGACCTTCAGCGTCTTCACCCCGCCGCAGGCCCGGAGCGGCGCAAGGTGTCCGGTGGTCTGGTTCCTCTCGGGCCTCACCTGCACCCACGCCAACGTGACGGAGAAGGGCGAGTACCGCCGCGCCTGCGCCGAGCTGGGGCTGGTCTTCGTGGCGCCCGACACCAGCCCCCGGGCCGAGGGCGTGCCCGACGACCCGGACGGCGCCTACGACTTCGGCCTGGGCGCAGGCTTCTATCTCGACGCCACGGAGCCGCCTTACGCCGCGAACTACCGCATGGAGAGCTATGTGGCCGAGGAGCTGCCGGCCCTGGTCGCGCGCCACTTCCCGGCGGACATGGGCCGCCAGTCGGTCATGGGCCACTCCATGGGCGGCCACGGGGCCCTGACGCTGGCCCTGCGCTTGCCCGGCCGGTTCAGGGCCGTCTCGGCCTTCGCGCCCATCGTCGCGCCGGGCCAGGTTCCCTGGGGCGAGAAGGCGCTGGGCGGCTATCTCGGACCCGACCGGGCCGCCTGGCGGCGCCACGATGCGGTGGCCCTGATCGAGGACGGCGCGCGCGTGGCCGAGCTGCTGGTGGACCAGGGCGAGGCCGACCCCTTCCTCGCCGAGCAGCTGCAGCCGCAGCGCCTGGAGCTCGCCTGCGCCGCCGCCGGCCTGCGCCTGACCCTGCGGATGCGGCCGGGCTACGACCACAGCTACTTCTTCATCTCCAGCTTCATGGAGGACCACCTGCGCTGGCACGCCGAGCGGCTGGGCCAGCCCCGCGCAGGCTCCGCATGACCGCCGTCACGCTCGCGGGCTGTCCGGACTGCGGGACGCTGCAGCACCTGCCCACCGCGCCCCGCGCCGGCGTGGTCAACTGCGTCACCTGCCGCTCCCTGCTTGAGAA